>CAMDGU010000036.1 GCA_945897885.1 Chitinophaga pinensis | reverse complement strand
TCACTTTGTTCATCACCAATTCCTAATATTGGAACTCCTGTGGCTAAATATTCCATGGTTTTGGTACTCACAATCAAGCGTGTTTGGCCTACCATCGGTGGACACAACAAAAGCAAATCACTATTTTTCATTAAAGTTAAAGCTTCCTTGCGGGGCAAAAATCCCTGATGAATCAATTGAACATTTGGTAAATCGGCTTTTAGTTTCTCCAAATGAACAGAATGAACACTTCCGGCCAAATGAATTAGAATTTTTGATGTATCAACATCGGCTTTTTTTAAAGCTTCAATAAATGAGTCCAACCGCTGGGTATCTCCCAATAAGCCAATATGTGAAATGGTAAAAAGCACATTTTTTGAAGTTTGCTTTTCAATGCCTTCAAACATTTCTTTATCGTAGCCATTATAAAGCACATGAAGTCTTTCAGGGTTCTTCATTTTCTTTCTCAACAAATCTGCCATTCCCGGACCAACAGTAGTTACAATATCAGCAGAGTTTAGAACTTTTGATTCTAGTTCTTCATCCTTTTGCTTTGCAAAATTAAAGCGGTAGGTATTTTGCAAAAAGTAAATTTCACTCCAGGGATCGCGGAAATCTGTAAGCCATTTGATGTTAAATTTTTTAGATAAATATAAACCTGCCAGATGGGTTGAATGTGGCGGCCCTGTTGTTATCAGCCACTCAAATTTTTCAGTTTTTAACAATTCTGAAGCGGCCTTTTTAGCATAAGGAACCCAGCCTTTACGAGCATCCGGCACAAAAAAATTAGACCTTACAAACGCCATAGCCTTGCTAAAAACTCCCCCACTATTTTCCCCTAAATTTCCATATGGAATTTCCTTATTTGTTTTACCCGATTTTAAAAACGAATAAAATTTTAAAGGTTCTAAAGTATTTGTATAAATGGTTTGGATATCCTTTACCATCTCCAATTGCGATTTATCAATCAACGGATACGAAGCCTTATCGGGATGAACCGTAATTACAGTTGGTTTGTACCCCAAGCGTTTTAAATACATGGCAAAATACATCCAACGCTGTACCCCGCCGCCACCGCTTGGTGGCCAGTAATAGGTGAGTATGAGGATGCGTTTTTCAGTCATTTAGTTTTTTATAGGAATTTTGAGTAGTTAAAACTTTTGTTTCGCTTATAAATATTCTTCGCTGCAAGAAAAGTCATAATGATAAAAAGTATTATTGGAATTGAATATTTTTTAGTGGTCTTTAGAATGTAGTTTGTTTGAATTGTTCGTTCGACTTCTATTTTTTTATCTAAATCTTCTGAAATGTCTATAGTATTATGCGTTCCTCCACAACGACTAAGTTCAACATTGACACAATTTTCAAATGCTGGGTTTATAACCCAAATATCATTTTCATATGGTATATAAGAATTTGCCTTTTCAACTTTACAAATGTCCAATACTTTTATAAAGGTCGAATATTTTGACTCATCTGCAAAATGAAAGTGAACACCGGAGGATGTACTTTTTGAGGTTATTAATTCATGTATGGCGTGTTGTCCCCTATTAAGTTCCTTTTTATCTTCTTGGTCAATCCCTTTTATATTGATGTCAATATAATTTCTATTTGGATGACTTTCTTTCGAAAACATCCAATTTGCTTTATATAAATTCGGACTCCACCAAAATATTTCTATTGTCCTTAAGTTTTCAAAAGCTTTGTTTTCATTTAAATACCAAATGCAAAGTGCAGGTAACAGGATAATACTTATTAGCCCTGCGGGATAATAAATTTTTCGTCTATGCATTTGATTATAAATCATTCAATTTTTAATATTCCAACAATTCCATTATCACTGGTAATAACTGCTTTTTTGCCAAAAAATTATCTTCCAAATCTGCGGCCATAGGAATTGGGGTATCCAAACTTCCAACCCGTCTAACCGGGGCATCCAAAAACTCAAAACAATGTTCCGAAATCCAGGCGGCTATCTCCGATCCTATTCCTCCGGTTAAAGTATCTTCATGAACAATCACAACTTTTCCGGTTTTTTTAACGGCTGCTTTTACAGCTTCCTCATCCCAAGGAATGAGTGTTCGCAAATCAACAATTTCGGCTGAAATGGTATTAGCTTCCGCAATTTCAGTAGCCCATTGCACCGCCCAACCGTATGTTATGATTGTAATATCATCGCCTTCCTTTACCGTTCTGGCTTTGCCAAATGGAAGTGTGTAATAATCGTCATATACTTCTTCCTTTATGCTTCGGTATAAATGTTTATGTTCAAAAAACAAGATGGGATTTGGGTCGTTAAACGATTGGCAAAGTAGACCTTTGGCATCGGAAGGTGTGCTTGGATAAACTATTTTTAAACCGGGAACTTTGGTGAACCACGCTTCATTGCTTTGTGAATGAAACGGCCCGGCATTTGACCCGGCACCTGTTGGCATTCTCACCACCACATCGGCTGGTTGCCCCCAGCGGTAATGGCTTTTGGCTAAATTATTTACGATTTGATTGAAACCGCAACTTACAAAATCGGCAAACTGCATTTCAACCATGGCTTTTTTTCCTCGGATTGCCAAGCCGTAACCCGCCCCAACTATGGCCGATTCGCAAATGGGTGTATTTCTTACCCTGCCTTTTCCAAATTGCGCCACAAATCCATCCGTAATTTTAAAAACACCGCCATATTCAGCAATGTCTTGTCCCATTAACACTAAATTATCATGGCGCTCCATGCTCTGGCGCAAGCCATCGCTTATAGCATCTATCAGTCGTTTTTCTGTTTTGGTTTCGCTAGCTGGTTTAATTTCCTCATACTGAATTTCTTGATAAACATCGGCTAATTCTTCGTTGGTATCCGCTGTAATTTCAGGTTGGGCAAATACATCTTCCAAGCCCGCTTCCATCTCCGCTTTTATTTCGTGCTTTACTTCATCAATTTCTGACGCATTGATAAGTCCATTTTCTAACAGGTATTTTTCAAAATTATTTATAGGGTCTTTTTTCTCCCATTCATCTAACAAATGTTGCGGAACATATTTGGTGCCACTGGCTTCCTCATGTCCACGCATCCTAAATGTAAGGCATTCCAACAAATAAGGTTTGGGGTCGGTTCGTATTTCTTCGGCTATTTCTTTTACTGCTGAAAGCACTTCCAAAATATTATTACCATCCACCTGTTTGGTTTTTATTCCATACCCAATTCCTTTGTCAATAAACTGCTTTTGTCTAAACTGCTCATTGCTGGGGGTTGAAAGTCCGTACCCATTGTTCTCAATTAAAAAAATAACCGGCAAATCCCATACGGCAGCCACATTCATAGCTTCGTGAAAATCCCCTTCACTGGCACCGCCATCCCCGCTAAAAACCAAAGCACATTTTCCTGTATTATCTAATTTTTCAGCTAAGGCAATCCCATCAGCCACACCAAGCATAGCACCTAAATGGGAAATCATCCCCACAATATGAAACTCAGTAGTACCAAAATGAAACGACCGGTCACGGCCTTTGGTAAATCCCGATTTTTTGCCTTGCCATTGGGCAAAGAGTTTGGCAAAAGGAATTTTTCGGGTAGTAAATACTCCCAAATTCCGGTGCAAAGGCAAAATGTATTCGTCTTCTTTAAGCGCTAAGGTTGCTCCAACCGAAATGGCTTCCTGACCAATACCGCTAAACCATTTTCCCACCTTTCCCTGCCTAAGCAGAATGAGCATTTTTTCTTCTATAATTCTCGGTTTTACAAGGGCTTTGTAAATTTCTTTAAGTTCAACCCTTGAATAAGTGTAGCCGGAAAAATTCATGAGACAAAATTAATCAGGATTTGTTGGATTTAAGGAGTAAAAGCTTTTTTTAACATTTGTTTATAACATTTTAATAATAAAATATACTAAACCCCAAACTTTGCGTTCTATATAATCAATAAAGAAAGTTCAAATGTTTTTATCCATTTTATTACAAACCAATCCCGAAGTAGCCGATTCATCAACCGCTGCTGCCGGTGGTGCCACTCCTGTTGAAGGCATTAATATACTTGATATGCTTATCAAAGGCGGGCCAATTATGATACCCATCGCCTTATGCAGCGTAATAGCTGTATATATTATGATTGAGCGGTATTTCAGTATCAAAAAGAAATTTAAGATTAATAATAATTTTATGTCTAGCATTAAGGATAATGTGGTGAATGGAAACATTGCCGCAGCCCTTAATCTGTGCCGTACCAACCCAACACCGGTAGCCAAAATGGTAGAAAAAGGACTTATAAGAATTGGGAAACCATTAAAAGATATTGAGGCCAGTATGGAAAACGTAGGTAACCTTGAAATTTCAAAAGCTGAAAAAAACTTAGGGGTATTGGGTATTATTGCCGGTGTTGCGCCTATGCTGGGTTTTATAGGAACCATTATGGGAGTTATCACTATATTTCACTCCATTGCAGCTACCGATAACTTTAGTATTTCCATTGTAGCCGGGGGGTTATATCAAAAAATGATTACCAGTTTGGCCGGTTTGGTAGTTGGGGTATTTGCCTATTCAGGTTATCACATGCTAATGATGATGGTAGACAGACTTACTTTCCGAATTGAAGCTGCGGTTATAGAATTTGTAGATATTTTGCAGGAACCAACCCGCTAATTATTAAATTATGCGATTAAGACACAAACGAAGATTTCATGCTGAAGTAGGAACAGGTGCCCTAAACGACATCATGTTCTTCCTCATGCTGTTCTTCCTTATCATATCTACGCTGGCTAACCCTAGTATTATCAAGATATTTTTACCAAAAACGGCTGTCAGTGAAAGAGTGAGTAAACCTCCAATTATATTGGTTATTACTGCTGACAAGCATTATTTTATTAATAATGCCGAAGTAGCTTTTGAAGATATTGAAGGGATGCTGCAACAAAAATCGGCCGGTATGGATGAACCAACGATTATTTTAAGGGCCGATGCCGCTTTAACCGTTCAAGACTTGGTCGATGTGATGACCATTGGGGTTAAAAACCATATAAAAATGGTGATTGCTACCCAAAAACAATAGAACTTCTAAATGCTGGAACTTAATTTCCACCCTTTTCCTACCCTCCAAACCGAAAGATTGATTTTAAGAGAAGTAACTATGGCCGATTCTCAGGACGTGCTTACTTTACGAGGTGATATTGATGCCATGCGGTATATTGGCAAACCAGCTTCAACAACTCTTGATGAAGCCCGTGATTTAATATCTCGAATACAGGATGGTTTAGAAAATAATACAGCCATTGGTTGGGCTATTACTTTAAAAAATAACCCGCGACTTATTGGCACCATTGGGTTTCATCAAATGGATAAACAACACCATCGGGCCGAAATTGGGTATATGCTTTTGCCACAATTTTGGAACAAAGGGCTGATGAGTGAAGCCATAAAAAAAGTTTTGGATTTTGGGTTTAACACTATGAAACTTCACAGTATACAAGCCAATATTGACCCAAATAATATGGCTTCAGCCGCTATTCTTAAAAAATTTAATTTCGAAAGAGAAGCTTATTTTAAAGAAAACTTCTTTTTTAATGGCAAGTTTATGGATAGCGAAATATATTCCTTGCTGAATAAACAGTAACTTTGGTTTACTAAAATATACCTTTGGGTATTTACCCCTATTATGAAAACTCATATCGTTCTTTCTTCGTTTCTTCTTTTTCACTTCTTTCAAGTTGTAAATATTGTAAAAGCCATTAAGTAGACGGAGGACCATGTTCATACAATACGGTATTCTAACCGGCTATGGTTATTGAAATCCTTAAATTGGATAGTAACATATTTGAAATTTTAATGACCATAAATACACCAAATACCAATGAAAATGACACAATTTCTTATGCCAATGCTTATGGTAGCTATAATTGATTTAACTGAAATTGACACCTTAAAAGTTAAAATCGGCACTTTCTTTAAATATAAAATAATGGATATTGAAACAGGTTCCTGTTCACCGCATTTGGAACAATTAGTAATGGAGAAATTTGAAAAATAAATTCCGTTAACCACCATTCCTTTAATTCTTTACATTTGTTGAGTTATTATTAATTCTCAACCTTATTTTGTTTCACTGGATTTCAGCCCATATTTTTAGCATTCTCACGGTTGTCATACTTGTCTATTTGGCAATAAGCCTTGTGGTATACCTCATTCAGGATTTCTTTTTATTTAAACCTGAAAAGTTGGATCCTGAATTTGAATTTCAATACAACAATTTAGATTTTGATGAACACACCTTGGATATTAAACCGGGTGTTTCACTTTCTGTCCTTCGTTTTAAGGCTCAAAATCCTGTTGGCATTGTACTTTATTTAAAAGGCAACAGCCGAAGTATAAAGGGTTGGGGCAAGTTTGCCATTGATTTTGTAAGGTATAATTACGATGTAATAATGGTAGATTACAGAGGCTTTGGTAAAAGTACCGGCCGCCGGTCGCAGCAAGGCATAAAAAATGATTTACAACTAGTGTATGACAAAATAAAGGAGCGGGTTGATGAAAAATATATAATACTTTACGGGCGATCCATGGGTTCAGGTTTTGCCACCAAACTGGCATCTACCAACAATCCGCGAATGCTAATTTTGGATGCCCCCTATTACAGCATGGCAAAATCTACCGGACGGTATCTGCCGTTTTTACCAATGACGTTTTTATTAAAATTTCCTATACCAACCTACAAATGGATTAAATATGTAAAATGCCCCATTCATATTATTCACGGTACCGAAGACAAATTAATCCCCTTTAAATCTAGCATAAAACTGGCGGCCATCAACTCAGAGTTAACAAGACTTCATTCTATTATTGGCGGAGGCCATAATAATTTAAATACCTTCGAATCTTACCACGAAATTTTAGGGCAAATTTTAAAAGCAAATATCATAGCATTTGACCGGGAAAATAGCAGCATTGATTTTAAACGCAAAACGAAACGATATCAAAGGTTGTAATTTTAATTAAATGCCCATTCAGTTTTTATTAGAAAAAATAATTTTCAGGCCGGTAAAATTAAATTCCGATTATCCGTTTCATTTTGATACAAATTTTGAAGAAATAAACTTTCATCCCGAACCTGAATCTTCTATTAATGCCCTGCATTTTAAAGTTCAAAACCCAAAAGGAATAATCCTTTACTTTCATGGAAACAAAGATAATCTGGTTCGCTGGGGAATTATTTCATCACAGCTAACCAAGTATGATTATGATGTAATCGTCATTGATTATCGTGGCTATGGAAAAAGCACAGGCATACTTTCCGAAGATAATTTTTTTAATGATGCTTTGTTTTGTTACACCCAAATTAAAGAAACCCTTAACCCTAAAAAAATTATAATTTATGGTCGCTCATTAGGAACAGGAGTGGCTTCGTGGCTGGCAGGAAAAGTGAATCCGGATAAACTTATTTTAGAAACGCCATACTATGATATGCATGATTTAATAAGCAATTACTTTCCTTCATTTCTGTTTAAAAATAAGCTAAATTTTAAATTAAAATCCTATTCCTACCTTATAAATACACAATTCCCTATTTTAATTCTTCACGGAACCAAGGACACCGTTGTTCCTTATTCCTCAGGACAAAAATTATTTGAAAGCATTCAAAATCCTTTAAAAAAACTAGTTACTTTTAATGGTGGAAAACATAATAATTTAAGCACCTTCAGGAATTATTGGGATGAATTGGTAGAATTTCTTGAATGAATTTTTTAATTAGAGGGCTTTGCCCTCTATAACTTCCAGTCACTTTTTTTATTCACTTGTTTATGCTTTTTTTCAATGGTGTTCATGAACCTAAGGTGTCTTGGCAAAAAAAGTAACCAAAAAACCAAAATCAGAAATATGCCTCCACGCTCATTCCGGGTAGCGGCCCGCATTTGGCTCCTAATAATTTTTATTAAATTAAGGCATTTGCTAACCTCGTTCCTCGGTTTCTGACCTCCCACCACACGGCTGCCTACTGACTGAGTTTTGCTTAACAGGAAAAGTTTCGGGTGAAGGTGCGGTGGCTTTGCCAAAACGGCGGGGGTGCGAAGGATTGAGTTTGGGAGCTTCGTTTTGGCTTGATTTTTTTGGTTACTTTTTTCATCATGGAAAAAAGTGACAAAAGTCTATCCTGGACAGAATGACCCTGTTTGAGCAATTATAATATCTAACAATACATTTTTTGAGGCACAACTATTTCATTTACATTTGCCAAAGACTTTGGGCACAATAAAAAAACTGGCTTCGCAAACTTTAACCTACGGACTAAGCACCATTGTAGGCCGGTTTATCAATTTTTTATTAGTTCCATTATACACCGCAGTTTACAGTCCTCATGATTATGGAATAGTGACTGATGTATATGCCCTAGTGGCTTTTTTAAACATTCTTTTGACCTATGGCATGGAAACTTCCTTTTTCAATTATGCCCGGCAAGATGAACATTCCGTAGGAAAAACGTATGCTACAGGTTTTAACAATTTATTAATTACTACCTCTATTTTTCTGGTTTTAGGGTCCCTTTTTTATAAGCAAATCGCTATTCCTTTAGGTTATTCTAACCACCCTGAATATATCCTTTGGTTTGTATGGATTTTGGGACTGGACGCTTTAAGTGCCTTGCCATTTGCCTTATTGCGCCAACTTGAAAAGCCTGTAAAATTTTCTGTTTTAAAACTACTTTGGGTTTTAATTAATGTTTTGTTAAACCTTTACTTTTTGCTTTGGGCTCCTCATTTGGCAGCTAAAGGAATTGTGGCCGCTTTCTTTAATCCCGAAATAGGCTTGGGCTATATATTCATTTCCAACTTGGTAGCCAGTTTGGTCATATTGATATTATTACTTCCCGAATGTTTAAAATTTGGTTTAAAAG
This sequence comes from Chitinophaga pinensis, assembly GCA_945897885.1. GTDB lineage: Bacteria > Bacteroidota > Bacteroidia > NS11-12g > UBA9320 > JABWCE01. The sequence goes on along the minus strand of CAMDGU010000036.1, from coordinate 18,181 downwards.
CAGATTCTGAATTGCGCAAGGATATGCTAAAATATTCCTGGCCCTTAATATTTATAGGTCTTGCGGGCATTGCCAATGAAACCTTCAGCCGGGTTATTTTAAAATACCTCACCCCCGGCGAAGATGGGCTTTATGAACTGGGAGTATTTGGGGCTTTCTATAAACTGAGCATGATTATGACCTTGTTTATTCAAGCCTTTAAGTTTGCGGCCGAACCTTTCTTTTTTAGTCAACATAAAAATGAAAATGCCCAGGTATTGTATGCCCGTATCATGGATTATTTTGTAATGGTGTGTGCCTTTATCTTTGTGTTTACCATGCTTTTTGTAGATGATTTGGCGGCTTTACTTATCCGTCATAAATCTTACTACGAACATCCCGATGGCATGAAAATAGTTCCCATTTTATTAATGGCCAATTTATTTTTAGGCATTTTTTACAGCATCAGCGTGTGGTACAGGCTTACTAACAATACTAAAAAAGGCTCTCAGCTTTCAATCATTGCCGCTATTTTAACCGTAATTTTAAACCTTTTACTGATTCCAAAATTTGGATTTTTAGCCTCCGCATGGGTAACTTTAATTGTTTATGCGTTTTTGGCGGTGGCCAATTATTTATGGGGGCAAAAGTATTATCCGGTACCTTACAATTTAACAAAACTGGCTATACTCATAGCTTTGGCTTTGCTAATTTATGGCTTATCGTTTTATATCAATCCTTTACTAAACATCAGTAAATGGATAATAAATCCACTTTGGTTATTGGTATTTGCAGGTGGAGTATATATCATCGAAAAACAGACCGCTGATTCACCTGATTTTCAAAAAAATAAAAATCATAATCTATCATAGAAATCACATAAATCAGCGGTTCAGACAAGATGCTAGAAATTAAAATAATAAACACCTCCAAACACCCATTGCCTGAATACCAAAGTGCCCAGGCAGCAGGAGTAGATTTACGAGCCAATTTGGAGGAAGAAATAACCTTGCAACCGCTTCAACGCCATTTGGTAGGCACAGGATTATTCATAGAACTGCCCCTAGGATACGAAGCCCAAATACGGCCCCGAAGCGGACTAGCAGCCAAACACGGCATCACCGTTATCAACTCACCAGGAACCATTGACTCCGATTATCGTGGTGAAATAAAAATATGTTTGGTCAATCTTTCCAACGACCCGTTTACCATAAAAGATGGGGAACGAATAGCCCAAATGGTGATAGCCCGCCACGAAACCGCCCAATTTGTTTTGGTAACCAAACTATCAGAAACTAAACGAGGTGAAGGAGGACATGGGCATACGGGGAAGTGAAAAAAATTAAAAAGTTTTTCTTATCGGTTGTTGTCCCACCAAACGAAAACCTAACCCATAAATATTTCAGTCAGTGAAGACACCGACCGATAAAACAACAACCAACCAATGCAAACAAAAGTAAAAGTTTCAACCATCTATAATTGCTCCTTAGAACGAGCCTTTAAAACACCCATGCTTTGTGATGTTTCAAAAGTGCATACAGGCTATGGCATAATGCCCAAAGTAACGCACTGCACCGATGATGAACATTGGGGAAAACCCGGCTACAGCAAAAAGGTGTTTGTTGCCAAATCAATCTCACAAAAAGGCGGTTGGGCATCGGTAGATAAAGTGATAGAACGCATAGAAAATAGCTACTGGAAAATAGAGGTAAGCGATTTTAAAGCGTGGATGTTGGGATTTACACGATTTGAAGGAGAATGGAAAACCACCGAACTGGAAACCAATAAAATCTTAATAGAATATACCTACACCCTGCATTCAAACGTGGCTTTGTTATATCCCTTAAACTGGCTATTTACCAATACCTTTTGGAAGACTTATATGAAACGGGTATTGGAAAATGTGCGGCAAATGGCCTACACGAATGAACCTTATAAATACGAATAGAAAAGTTCCCAATGCAACCTCAAATAAAAACCATATCCCCAAAAAATCTTATCGGCCAAAGTATCACCATGACTTTTGCCAAAAACAAAACCTTTGAATTATGGCGGCAATTTATGCCACGCCGAAAGGAAATTATCAATACCGTGAGTTCCGATTTATTTTCGATACAAGTATTTGATGAATCCTTTAGTTTTAAAAATTTTAACCCCAATGCCTCGTTTCAAAAATGGGCTGCAGTGGAAGTTTCAAGCCTTGATTTTGTTCCGAATGAAATGGAAACCTATTCGTTGGCCGGCGGATTGTATGCCGTTTTTAATTACAAAGGATTGAGCAGTGATCCTCAAATTTTTCAATACATTTATGGAACCTGGATTCCAAATTCGGAGTATGAATTGGACCAACGGCCACATTTTGAAGTATTGGGTGAAAATTATAAAAACAATGACCCCAACTCAGAAGAAGAAATCTGGATACCGATAAAATTAAAAGTCAAATAACAGGTTTCGGTTTTTGCTGCAGGCAGTGTTCAATAATTATATTATCAAAGGGCAAAAAATTCCTATATTTGTTTTACAATGGTTGCTTCATCCACCGGTTTTTTTATTAAAAAAATAAGCTTTTTAATGTTGTTCTTCCTGTTCTTTTTGGAAACAGAAGCTCAGATTATTTTTGATAAAACTCCGAAAGATTTTGCAATAATACCAAGAAATCCAGTTACCAATATGGGTAGTTTTGAGGTTTCGGGAATTGTGCCTGATAATAAATATACGACTATTGAAATTCGTGCTTATCAAAAGGGAAAATTAAAAGGGAATAGTATTAAAACCCTTTATTTTACAGGCTCTTATTCTACATTTAATTTTCAGTTAAACCTTGCGGCCGGCTTATTTAATTATGATTTTAAGTTTTATTTAAATGATGGCACTACTTCAAAATTAGTAACTGAAGTAAAATCTGTAGCCTTTGGCGATGTTATTTTAATAACCGGCCAAAGCAATGCGGTGGCTAATAGTCATAACGGAACTGTTAATTCTAAATATGGCGATTCGTTTATCCGTTCATTTGGCACTGCCAGTTCTAACGGAAGTGCTGTTTTTTCAGATTTAAACTGGTACATAGCAAATGGTGACGGCTACTATGATAAAGGAACAGTTGGTCAGTGGGGTTTGGTAATGGCAAGGCAAATTATGGATTCAGTAAAAGTGCCTATAGCCATTATTAATAATGCCGTAGGTGGAACACCTATTACATTTCATCAAAAAAACCCAAGCAATCCTATCGATTTAAATACAAGCTATGGCCGCCACTTATTTAGAGCCACTGAAGCACAAGTAAATAAAAAAGCCAGGTTCATGTTTTATTATCAAGGTGAAAGTGATGGTTCAGCAGCCAAATTGCACGATTCTCTATTTAAAATTATGCATCGCGATTGGCGAACGGATTTCATAGGTTTAGAAAAAATATATGTGGTTCAGGTAAGAAGTGGCTGCGGTTCACCAAGCCTTCAATTAAGGGAAGTTCAAAGGCAATTTGAATTTGTATTACCAAGAACCCGAACCCTTACCATGACTGGTTTTAGCGGACATGATGGGTGCCACTTTGCCCTGGCAAAAGGCTATGAATCATTGGGTTTTGAAGCAGCTAATTGTATGCTTGATGAGTTTTATGGCAAGAAAAACAAAAAAGATATTTATCCGCTAAATCCTGTGTACGCTTATTTTTCAAAAGCAGATTATACCGAAATTACCCTTGAATTAATCCAACACATACAAAACTTAAAAGCAGATGTTAATTTTTACCAACTGTTTCAATTAGAAGGAAATTCAGGAGTAATAATTACAGGCGGCAGCATTGTAAAGAATAAAATAGTTTTAAACCTATCAGCAAGAGCATGTTCCATTAAAGGATTAAGTTATAATGGAGCCGCCGGTGCCCCGCCTTGGGTAACCAATAGTAATGGTATTGGTTTGCTATCATTTTATAATTTGCCGGTATATGCTGCCAAACGTGTTGGAGGCATAGTAAACCTCTGCAGTGGCTCTAATTTTACCCCTAAAATAGACACCATTACAGGCTATACCTATTTATGGAAAGGTAATTCCAGTAAACTATCAAGCACAAAAGCCTGGCCAGTGATTAAACCAAAACTAAGTGAAACCTTTGAACTAATTATTCAGGATAAATCAAAGGTTTGCAAGGCCGATACACAGTTTTATTTTTTGAATATTGATTCGGTTAAAAACCCCAATCTTCCTTCATTTATTCATTTATGTCCGGGGGATTCGTTCAAAACCACATTGAATTACACATCGAATTCCTTTGTTTGGAAACGGAATAATATTGAACTATCAAAATCTCAAAACATAAGTATTAAGGAAAAAGGAACTTATTCGGTTGATATATATTCTGGGTATAATTGTAAGATTGGTGACACCATTTTGGTAACCCAATCACTTGCAGTTAATATTTTAGATTCAGTGTATTACAAATGCCCTGAATCCTTGTTAAACCTTAAAGCCAAGAAAACATTTTCAAGTTATTGCTGGAATAATGATACCACTATGAAAACAGATTCTTTTTTGGTAAAAAGTGGGTTAGTAAAAATTAAAACAAAAGATTCAGCTGCTTGTATTTTTAAGAATTCAGCCATTATTCAAAACTATATTACTGAAAACTATTTTTTAGATACTGTTCCTGTTTTTTGTGATTATTCATACCATCTCTATTTTAAACCGGCTCGTATTGTAACTTGGTATTTAAACTCAAATGAAATTTTAAACAATTACTATTATTTCACGCAAACGGATTCAGGATATTTCAAATTATTTGATTCTAACAATTGCTCGCAGCATATTGCAATTGCGCCGAAAGTGATAAAAAAACCAATCCAACAAAATTATTCATATCCGGTTTGCGACGGACAATCAACTACTGTCCAATTAAATCCGGCATACAATTACCAATGGATTGATGGTTATTTTGGGTCTAAAAAAACAATAACACATTCAGGGATTTATAAGTACAAAGTAATTAATAACTTTTGCGAATATGAAGATTCAATACTTTTTTGGAAGCCTGAAAAACCTAAATGGAATATCCCAACAGATACCGTGATTTGCAAGGAAAGTAATATTCATTTTGATCTACCTAAAACAATAATTAGTGCCTTTGTTAATGGTATAAAATTTATTGATACGGTGGAATTAAAAGAAGAAGGATATTATCAAATCAGTGGTTTTGACTCACTAAATTGTTCCTATGATTGGAGTATTAGAGTGACTGAAAAAAACTGTTTAAATACCTCGAATATAGAAAGATTAAAAAGCTACACTCTTTATCCTAACCCAGCAACCCACCAAATTGTATTAATTGGTGAAACCGTTTTTTCACAATTCAAATTAATGCTGTTTGATTTTTCAGGAAGACAGTTACCTTTAAAATATGAAGTGATAAGTCTCAATGAAATACATATAGATATATCGACTCTTTCAGCCGGAATCTATTTGCTAAAGCTAGAAAATAAAGGCACCTATTCTAATTTCAGGGTAGTTAAAAAATAAAAAAAAACATTTCTATTCAGCCATCTCAACTCCAACCGGTTTGCGATTTTTTTTTAACATGCCTATCTACTACATACATCATAACAAGTGCTATAACCATTGACACCATTACCACATAGCCCAATTCAGGATAATGCTCCAAGTAACCTGATTCGGTTTTAACTACAATAATACCGGCCAATGCAGCAGCCACTCCACCCGACAATTGCTGGATAGCTGAATTTATAGCCATAAATGCTCCGCGGTCTTGGGGTTGAGGAATAGCCGAAATTAATGCCGATGAGGATATCATTCGGGAAGAAATGCCAACAAACAATATAATATTAAGCGCAGTAACTACCCAAAGCGGGGTAATCTGAAGGTGCGTATAAATGGCTACCATTGCCATACTAATGGCGGTACCAATAAAAAATAAATTGAATTTTCCGATGCGGTCGGCAAGCTTTCCCAAAAGTGGACCAAAAAGAATGGATGAAACACCCGTAATACCATAAAGAATGGGCAATTGTTTCATCGTTAATCCTAAATTATGAATACTAAAAGCACTGCCAAACGGCATTAGCATAAACCCGCCTGTAGCCAATAATACCGTAGCCAGAAAGGCTCTGATGTGAGTGGTATTGCTTATGGTTTTAGCCAAATGCTGAAAGGCATTGCGGTCATTTTTCAGTTCCAAATGGGCATCGATGGGTTTCATATACATTATTAGTGACACACACACTAAAATGCTGAAAATAACAATCATCCAAAATGGTGAATGCCAACCAAAGTTGTTAGCAAGCACTAGTCCAACCGGAATTCCTAAAATTTGACTGGCAGCAAAAGCCATTTGTACAAAACCCATGACTCTGCCCCTTACCTCCAGCTTAAACAAATCGGTAATTATGGCAAAACTTACCGAACCCAGCACCCCGCCAAACAAGCCGGTTACAATGCGAGCCATTAATAAAAACTGATAGCTGGGTGCAATAGCACACAATAAAGTTCCGAAAATGAAACCAGTATAAAAAAAGAGTAAAAGCTTTTTCCGGTCAAACCTATCGGCAAAACCGGCCGCAATTATACCTGCTCCCCCGGCACTAAAAGCATAGGCCGAAACCACCCACCCAAACTGGCTAGTAGATATTTTCAGTTCTTCCATAAGTTGTGCGCCAAGTGGCGACAACACCATAAAATCTAAAATAACGGTAAACTGAACTATCGCTAATATGGCTATGATAAAGGCTTGGTACTTGGTAAAAAGAGGTTCTTTTGTAGGTTTAGTATTGGTCATTATTTTTAATATGATTTATTATTAAACCTAACACTTTTAGTATTTGTTCGATTTAATTTTAAATGAGGTATAATTTTAGGTAAGATTTAATTCACTTCATCCTCCTCAGATGGAGAATCGGCTAATACGCTTAAGGGAATATCCTTCGTTGTTTTTAATCCAAGTTTTTTAAGTTGCTCGGCTTGGTTTACAAGATTTCCTCTACCTGTGCTTAGTTGATTTAAGGCCTCATCATATGATTTTCCTGCCTGTGAAATATTTTTGCCAACCTTTTCCAAATTTTCAACAAACCCAACAAATTTATCATACAACAATCCACCTCGTTTGGCTATTTCCTCGGCATTTCGGTTTTGAAATTCACGTTTCCAAAGGTCAGCTATCATTTTTATAGCACTTACCAAATGGGTTGGACTTATTAATAAAATCCGCTTGTTATAAGCATAATGCCACAAATCTTCATCTTCTCTTACTGCTTCCAAGTAGGCAGGTTCTATTGGGATGAACATCATTGTAAAATCAAGACTTTTAACCAATTCATCATATTTTTTTAAACTCAGGCTATCAATATGGCTTCGCAACGAACGAATGTGTTCTTTTAAAAATAGTTTTTGCTCATCACTATCCTCCGAACTGGCATACTTTTCATAAGCTACCAACGAAACTTTGGAGTCAATTACCACCTTTCTATCATCAGGGTAAGTTAATACCACATCGGGCCGGAAGATATTTCCATGGTCATCGCGGTAGGATTCCTGAGTGGAATATTCACGTCCCCTTTCCAATCCCGATTTTTCAAGTATTCGTTCTAAAATAACCTCGCCCCAGTTTCCTTGCTTTTTGCTATCACCTTTTAAAGCACGGGTTAAATCAGTGGCCTCTTTACTAATTTTTTGGTTAAGTTCTAAAAGTTCTTTCACCCTGTCGCCCAAAGAAAACCGTTCTTTACTTTCCTTGTCATAGGTTTCCTCTACCTTTTTTTTAAAGCTTTCTATATTATCCGATAAAGGCTTTAAAATACTATCCATATTGGTTTTGTTTAACTCCGTAAATTTTTGAGTCTTTTCATCCAAAATGGTTTGTGCCATATTTTTAAACTCAGTTTCAAACGTTTTTCGGCTATCCTCTATTTCTTTGCGAAGTGTGTTAAGTTTATCATTCAGCCCATCGTTTTGAGCTTTCAACTGTTGAATATTTCCAAAATGTTCTGTGATTGAAATGTTCTTTTCGGCAACTTCCTGTTTTAAGTTTTTCACCTCATCCTCTTGTTTTCTAAAGGTTTCAATGGCATTTTCTAGTCGTGCTTTATGCATGCTCACTTCATCACTCAAGGCTGTTACTTGTTGCGATTTTTCAACTAAAAGCTTTTGAGTTTCGAACAAACTTTGATTGGCGGCTTCCAGTTTTTGAGATTCCAAAGCCAGTTGGGTTTGTCGTTGATTATCTGAATTTTTATTAAGAATTGAGCTAATAATCCACGCCACGGTTCCACCGCCTACCAGTCCAATTATAAGGGATGTAAAGTCAATATTCATAGTGGCGAATTTAGGATGTTATGAAATTAAGATGATAGAATGTTGAGAAATTTAACCTTACCATTTTCCCGTCTGATAAATCAGACGGGAATAGATACTGAGCGCATCTTCAAATTTCCAAATCTTCAAATTTCCAAATCAAAAAAATTACCTTCGCCGCCATGACGCCCGAACTTATCCTGCTCGTTATTGGCCTTTACTTTTTGATGCTCGTTACCATATCGTGGTATACTTCCAAAAATGCAGACTCAAAAGCCTATTTCATTGGCAACAAAAAATCCATTTGGTGGCTGGTAGCTTTAGGAATGATAAGTGATAGCCTAAGTGGGGTTACTTTTATTTCGGTTCCCGGCAATGTTTTTGGCGAAAAATTTAGTTACATGCAGATAGTATTTGGCTATGTTATCGGTAATTTTATTACAGCTTATGTTTTATTGCCCTTGTATTACAGACTCAATCTCACGTCTATTTACAGCTATCTTGGACAACGGTATGGTGAGACTTCACAAAAAACCGGTTCATTTTATTTTTTATTAAGCCGTACTTTGGGTGCCGCTGCTCGTCTTTATCTGGCTGCCGGCGTTTTACAAACCTATTTATTTCAACCTTTTGGTATTCCGTTTCCAGTTTCGGTTATGATAATTATTGGGCTGATATTAATTTACACTTATCGCGGTGGTATTAAATCATTGGTTTGGACCGATGCCTTGCAATCGGTATTTTTATTAACAGCTCTTGGGCTAACCTTGTTCAATTTGTTTAATTACATCAATTGGGATACGGCCTGGAATTTGGTAGAACAAAACAGTTTCAACCAAGTATTTGTATGGGATTGGTTGCCAAAAAATAATTTCTTTAAAATGGTATTGGGAGGAATGTTTATTGCCGTAACCATGACCGGTATGGACCAAAATATGATGCAAAAAAACCTGAGTTGTAAAAATATAAGCGAAGCCCGAAAAAATATTCTGTCCTATAACAGTACACTAATATTTATCAATTTCTTTTTTCTTAGTCTTGGGGTTTTGCTCTATGTGTTTGCTATGCAAAAAGGGATTGAACTACCCATGAAACCTGACGGGAAAGTAGCCACCGACGGGGTTTTCCCTTTGATGGCATTTAATCATTTGGGTACATGGGCCGGTTTAATTTTTATTGTTGGGTTAACGGCGGCTACCTTTAGCAGCGCCGATTCGGTGCTTACTACCCTTACCACTAGTTTTTGCATTGATTTTTTGAAGGTAAATCCTGAGGAAGTTGAATCCCAGAGCAATAAGAACCGTCGCCATATTATTCATGTGCTTTTTGCTGTGGCTATCTTGATTAGTATTTTATTGATTAAACAAATAAATAATGGTGCTATTATTACTACCATCCTTACAGTAGCAGGCTATACTTACGGGCCCTTGTTGGGCATGTTTGCCTTTGGTATTTTTACCAAGATAAATATTAACGAACGGGGGGTAATTGCTGTTTGCGTTATAGCTCCTATCCTAACCTATTTTATTGATATGTATTTACCACAGATTACCGGCGGCTTTCAATTAGGATTTTTAAACCTTCCGGTTAACGGGGCATTAACTTTTGTGGGGTTGTGGGTATTGAAAAAAGAAGTAAGTAATTAAGGAAGAAGCAAGATTCATTGATCTTTAATTTTTTTGTAAATCTGAAGCCTACAGATAATCATAAACCTCTCTTGATATACCGCTGATAACGCTAGGCAAGGTTTCTGAATTTTGGCCTTTGGTCATTACAGTTAAAAGATACGTTGTATTGTTTGTGTAAATTAACCCCGATTCATGAAGTTGCTTTCCGGTTGAATCCCACATTTCGCCAAATTTGTGAACCACCAGTGTATTTTTTGGAACTCCACTTACTATTCCCAAATTAAAATCACTTTCTTTAAGCAATTCTAAAGCAAATTCAGAATTTTCACGGTTTAAGTAAGTAGCGTTATACAAAACAATTAAAAACATAGAATAATCTTTCGCTGTCATTTTAAAATCCCTGTTACCTTCCACCGGACCCTGTATTTTAAGATCGGTAAACACTTTATCAAACGATTTCATATTTGCACCGTCTTGTAGCAAAAAAGTAGCATTATTGTCCGAATACGAAATCATGTACTTTAACAATTGACGAATGGTATATTTTTTACCTTGTTCAATATGTTTTGAATTATAGGTTTGATCAGGTATAAATTCACCCTGCGAATCAAATGATAGTTTTTTGTCCAGTAATCCGGGCTGAGATTCTGACATTTTTAAATAGGTGAACAAACCCACAACCTTAAGTAATGAGCCTGGATAGTAAGCTTCTGAACTATTGATACTCATCCAGTTTCCTTGTCCAAAAACCCGCAAGTACACCGAGGCTGAAGTTAACTTTTTTGAAACCTTATACTTATCAATAATCGCTGTTAACTTTTCTTTTAAACTTTCATATTTGGCCGATTCACAATTCAACTCGGCATAAACAATAGGCTTTATAAGTTGATACCCATCCAAGCGGTCAATGTTATACTCACATGATGTGGGACCTTCTGTTGAATCCAATTCTGTCTTTTTGCCAAAGGCATTGGATCGCAAAAAGTTTGCAGTGAAATAAGTGATAACAGAACAAGTTACTACTATAACGAGAACTGTGCTAAATTTTAATCTTGGGGCAAGCATTTTAAGAATAGACTTAGAAATAGGTGATAATTGTTAGCAGAATGCAAAAATAATTTTATTTCACCGCCTCATATATTACATCCATAATTTCTGTTCTTACATTTTTGGTGATTAATGCACGGTTTTCAGCCGATGGGTAAATACGGTTGGAAAGGAAAACAAACACAAGGCCATTATCAGGATCTACCCAAATACAAGTGCCAGTAAACCCTGTATGACCAAAACAATTATTAGATGCCATATGGGAGGCAGGGCTTGATTTTCCAGGTGTATTTTCAGGCTTATCAAATCCCAAGCCACGGCGGCTATCAGCACTTTGGCGTTTTGTAAATTCCATAACGGTGCTTTGCTTTAAAAATCGCTTGCCATTGTAAAATCCATAATTCGCAAGCATTTGGCCAACTTCAGCCAATTCATAGGCATTGCTAAATAACCCCGCGTGGCCCGATACTCCTCCTAGCAAAGCTGCAGATGGATCGTGAACGTAGCCTTGTAAAACACCTTTTCTAAAATCGGGGTCCTTTTCGGTAGGTACAATACTCTTTTTAGCATTTTTTTGAAGCGGATTAAACGTCATCAAATCCAATCCCATCGGCTTGTAAAACGTTTCATTCATATAGGTAGCAAATTCTTTACTGGTAATTCGCTCCACTGCTATTCTAAGCATTATCATACCCAAATCGCTGTAAACATATTTACCCTGTGTACCCAAAGGCGAAGTTGCTATTTGCGCCAGCATCAGTTTTTGATAAAACTTATTTACATACAAACCATCGTTAATTTCATAGCTATACTTTTCCGTTTTAACATGCGACAAAACACTATCCCTTAATTCTGTATTATTGGTAAAACTATTATAAAACGGTATAAAATCTTTAAGACCTGATTGATGCACCAAAATCTGGCGAATGGTAATATTTTGTTTATCACTTCCTTTTAGTTCAGACAGATAGTTTGACAAAGTATCATCTAATCCTATTTTTTTGTCTTCATACAGTTTCATTATAGCCAAGGTGGTTGAGGCTATTTTAGTAACCGAAGCCAAGTCATACAAATGGTCATTTTCAACCTTTGTCTTTTTCTCATAAGTATGATAGCCAAAGGATTCATTATAAATAACCTGACCATGTTGTGCTACCAATACCTGACACCCCGGAGTAGCTTTAGTATCGATGGCATTTTTAACAATATCATTAATTTTTAAAAGTCTTTTATAGGTTTTGGTAACATAATTAAGCGGTTGAAGCACATCTGCCTTTTCTATGGTTTCTCCATGGCTCAAACGATACTCTGTTCCTACAGAAACGCTAAGTTTGGCATCGGTTCGTTTCATACCCCAAAGGGTTTTTGCAGCTGCCAAATAATAGGGTTCATCATCACCAAAAGCATAAACGGTAGTTTTCATATCGGGGAAATTTCGCATGGAATACGGATTCCCAAAACACACAATCGTAACCTTTGTTTTTTCTTTAAGCTGGCTTACCAAACTGCATAAATCCGCTGTAATTCCATAATTATCCTTTGGATATTTATTGATTTGGTGAACGGCAACAACTACCATATCATATACCTCTAGTTTACTAACCAAATTGGTGCAATAGGCTATTCCAAAGAGTTTGTCTACATTAAAAATATCACAACTTCCCAATTCCTTCATTTTGCGTTCAAAACCCGTAGTACCTGCTCCTCCTAAGGCAATTACCGCCATAGTTTTAAACGGTTTTGAAAACAATGGAATACATCCCGAATCGTTTTTGGCTACACAAATTTCACTCTCTACCAAATTATTGTAAAGGCCTAAAGCATCGGTATTATTTAAGTCCTTTATTAAATCATTGTAATATTGATTGGTCATGGCATCCAAGCCCGCAAATGCTTTTGCCCTCAATATTTTCTTTACTTTGGCATCCAAATCTTCCATACTAAAACGACCATCCAACACGGCAGCCCTAATGGTATCAATCGCTCTTGGAACATTGGCAGGGCAAAGTAACACATCGTTACCTGCCAGTAATGCTTTCAGTTCAAGGGTTCCTATTGCAAAATACTTGGAAGCCCCCTGCATATCCAAGGCATCCGTAAACGATAATCCCTTAAATCCTAAATCCTTTTTGAGCAATCCATTAATAGCTTTGGGAGAAAGGGAAATAGGCAAATTTGAAGTGGTATCAAGCGCTGGCATAAAAACATGTGCTGTCATAATACTCATCACTCCGCTATCTATAAGATATTTAAAAGGCTTTAACTCGATGGAATCCAACCGCTGACGGTTGTGCGCTATAATTGGTAAATCTTTGTGTGAATCGGTTTTGGTATCTCCATGCCCTGGAAAATGCTTGGCACAGGCTATAATACCTTCATCTTGCATTCCTTTGGCATATTTCCAGCCTTTGCGAGCCACGTTCATTGGATCTTCGCCAAATGAGCGGAAATTTATTACCGGATTATCAGGATTGTTGTTTACATCAATTACCGGAGCAAAATTTACATGAATTCCCAAACGTTTGCATTGCTTCCCGATATCACGGCCCATTTTATAAATGAGCAATTCATCCTGAATTCCACCCAACCCAATTTGATATGGATACTGAATTGTGTTGTCTACTCGCATGGACACACCCCACTCACCATCCACTGCCACCAATAAAGGAACATCAGACATAGATTGGTATTTTTGGGCTGAAAGGAACAGGTTTTGGGCATCCGTTTTAAAAAATATAATACCACCAACCTTATATTTTTTTATTAAAGTATCTACCACATCCAGGTGATTTCTGCCCTTGGTTGGCCTTACTTCCACCATAAAAAGTTGAGCTATTTTTTCGTCAAGGGTAAGTTTGGCGAAGGTTTCCGATACCCATGTATCTTTCCCAGTACCTTTTAAAGGCTTGTTTTCAAAAAAAGAAATAACACAAAAAAGTGAAAGCAAAAGTCCCCAACGCATATCAATAAATAAAAGGCAAGTTTAGCCCCAAATGAATTGTTGGAGCCAATTTACTTATCAACGGCCGTGGATGAAGGAATAGTATCGGGAATTATAAATTTATTGCCGTCGGTTTAAACCGACGGCAATAAATGGTACTATAAATTTTCTACTATTCTTTTTACCTCGGCTAAATTTGGTATTTCACCTGCATTTTCCAATACTTCGGCATAACGAATAATTCCATCACCATCTATCACAAAAGCACTGCGTTTTGACACGCCGTGCATCCATCCAAAATTTTCATAAATACTTCCATAATCTGTAGATATGGTTTTATTAAAATCGGAAAGCAAAGTAAAATTCAGACTTTGTTCCTCTTTATATTTTTTTAACGAATGAACCGAATCTACAGAAATGGCTATAACCTCGGCATTTACCTTATTGTAGTCAGCTATTTCGTCACGAACAGAGCATAACTCGGTTGTGCATATACCTGTAAAAGCCAATGGAAAGAATAATAAAACAACCGGCTTTCCTTTAAAATCGGAAAGACTGATTTCGTTTTTTTCTGAATCGAATGATTTAAACTGGGGAGCGGATTGACCTATTTGTAATGACATAAATTTGTTCTTATCTTAATTCTAACGTTTTGAAAGTCTAATTGTTTTCAAATAAGAAATATCAATCCTGACTTTTGTCACTATTTAGAAAAGGACTAAATAAACCTTAAATTTGCCACCTTCATTTGAAATACCGCTGTGCCATTTTCACACCATAAGCTACTAAGTTTAAGGTATTACAAATGACCTATACCTAAAAATAGATATTAATTACATTTGAAACTCGCCAATTTAAAAAAGGGGCAATCTGCCGAAATCATTTCCTTTGAAAAGGATTATCTAAAACTTAAGTTTTATGAGATGGGATGCTTGCCCGGCGAAAAAATAACCTTGGAATTAATAGCTCCCATGGGCGACCCGATTGCCATTAACATTGGTGGGTACTTATTAAGTTTGCGTAAAAAAGATGCTCAAAATATTAAGGTTAAATTAGTTTGAGCGAAGCTAAAACTATACGAAATGTTTATTTGGTGGGCAATCCCAATTGTGGTAAATCTACCCTGTTTAATTTACTTACGGGGTTACAACAAAAAACTAGCAACCTGCCCGGTACAACAATTGACATTAGAAAAAGTAAGATTACCAGTAAAAAAGGGCAAACCATTCGTTTGTTTGACTTACCCGGAATATACAGTATAAACCCTGCCAGCAAAGATGAGCAAATTGCTTGCGAACCTTTATTAAACCCTGAACACAAGGAACATCCCGATCATGTGGTGGTGGTAATTGATTCATCAAACCTTAAACGCAATTTATTGCTTTTTACGCAAGTTTCCGATTTGGGAATTCCTGTTTCACTGGTTCTTAACATGACCGACATTGCCGCAAAAAAAGGCATTGTGATAAATACTGAACGCCTTGAACGTGAGTTGGGTGTTAAAGTTATTGAAACCTCCGCCAGAAGTGGCCTTAACATTGATAAACTAAAAGAACACATTTTTAGCGACGGATTTAAGTCGCATTTCAAATGTTTTAATCCACCATCGCTTAAAGAATTTTTTGTTGATTCATCCATCGATTTAAGCAAGTACAACGATTATCAAGCCCTTCAAATCGTTTATAAAAACACCGATATTGTAGGAGGAAAAGCCCATCAAATTATTTTTGAAGAACAACGGGCTATGGAGGTTATTGTTAGATATAAGGCCATCGATGTTTTAATTGCTCACTGTGTAACTCAAACCAGTACACGAAAACAGTTTACCAAAAAAATAGACAAATTTGTTACCCATCCCGTGTTGGGTTATATTATTTTCTTAGCCATTATTTTTATCATTTTTCAATCGGTATTTACCTTGGCTGCCTACCCGATGGATTTAATTGAGCAAGGATTTAATTTGGCAGGAAACTACCTATCTGATGTGCTACCCGACGGAGTTTTACAAAGTTTGGTGGTAAACGGAATACTGGCAGGCTTATCAGGCGTTTTAGTTTTTATACCACAAATTATCATTTTGTTTATGTTTTTGGCCTTGCTGGAAGATTCGGGTTATATGGCCAGAGTAAGTTTTATACTCGACAAAATAATGAGAAAATTTGGAATGAACGGACGTTCTGTTCTTCCGCTTATAAGTGGCGCAGCTTGTGCTATTCCTGCTATTATGAGCGCCCGAACTATTGAAAATAAACGCGATAGATTAATAACTATAATGGTAACACCATTTATCAGTTGCTCAGCCCGCTTACCGGTTTACATTTTACTCATCAGCATTATTCCTATTGATACCAAAATCTTTGGAATCTTTAATCATCAGGGATTTTTATTAATGGCGATGTATTTATTGGGGGTGGTAACTTCCTTGCTGGCAGGTATTGTTTTAAGCCGGTTTATTAAAAATACCGATTACACAGGATTTTTTATGGAACTGCCGCAATACCAATGGCCACGCTTAAAAAATATTGGGATTACTTGCTTTACAAAAGCTAAAAGTTTTGTGTGGGAAGCCGGAAAAATAATCTTCCTTGTTTCATTAGTGTTGTGGTATTTAACTTCCTTTGGTCCTAAAGAAGAGTTCAAACGAATAGAAGTAGAAGTGGCTTATGAAGTGAAGACAAATAAAATTACGTTGTATGAAGCCAACCATAGTTTAGCCTTGCAAAAACAGGAACATTCCTATGCCGGTTATTTTGGCAAAAGCATTGAACCTTTAATAAAACCTTTGGGATTTGACTGGCGAATAGGCATTTCATTGATCACATCGTTTATTGCCCGTGAGGTTTTTGTGGGCTCCATGGCTACTATTTATGGAGCCGGTCAGGATGATTTTGTAAATATCCGTAAAAAAATGCAGGCCGAAATAAATCCTGTAACTCATAAACCCATGTTTTCTATTGCAGTTTGCCTGTCACTCATGGTTTTTTATGCCTTGGCATTGCAATGTGTTAGCACCATAGCCGTGGTTTACAAAGAAACTAAAAGTTGGAAATGGCCTGCTTTGCAATTTGTGCTTATGAGCATCACGGCTTGGTTATGTAGTTGGGTAGTATTTAATATTTTCTCCTAAAAAAACATTCAATTTTTTTGCAGAATTGTTATATTTTTGCAAGTTCTATCGAATAACGAACAATTATTCTAATTTAAACGTCTAAATAAAAGAGAATCAGAGGAAAAAATGAGGCAACTAAAAATCAGTAAACAGTTTACCAACCGCGAAAACAAATCGCTTGACAAGTACCTGAATGAAATTTCGAAAGTACCAATGATTGATGCACAGGAAGAGGTGGAACTAGCCCGCCGAATCCGTGAAGGTGATCAAACCGCTTTAGAAAAATTAGTAAATGCCAACCTCCGTTTCGTTGTTTCCGTTTCTAAACAGTACCAAAATCAAGGTTTAACCCTTGGTGATTTAATAAATGAAGGTAACTTAGGTTTGATTAAAGCCGCCAAGCGTTTTGATGAAACCCGTGGTTTTAAGTTTATCTCTTACGCCGTTTGGTGGATTCGTCAGTCTATTTTACAAGCTTTGGCCGACCAATCACGTATAGTTCGTTTGCCATTAAACAAGGTAGGTTCTATTGGTCGTATATCTGCCATGGCAGCTAAATTAGAGCAACAGCACGAGCGTGAACCAACAGCTGAAGAAATAGCCGTAGCCTTGGATGTACCTTTAATAGAAGTAGAAAATGCCTTGCGCTCTGCAGGTCGTCACTTATCTATTGATGCACCGCTTACCGAAGGTGAAGACAATACACTTTTAGGAGTATTAGACAGCAACGATGAGCCTCGTCCCGATTCTTCCTTAATCAGTGAATCATTGCAAAAAGAAATAAGCCGTGTAATAAGCACCCTAAGCGATAAAGAACGTGATGTATTGAAATACTACTACGGACTTGATGGCGGGCCGGCACATACGCTGGAAGACATTAGCGAAAAAGTAGGACTAACCCGCGAAAGGGTTCGTCAGATAAAAGAAAAAGCATTGCGCAGATTGCGTAAATCTTCAAAAAGTAAGATTCTTAAATCTTACCTTGGATAAAACAAAAAACCCTTCGAAAATTTCGAAGGGTTTTTTGATTTAAAGAATCCTGAACTATTTGCTTTAAATCGCCGGTAACAATAGCCGAATTATCGCTGGTAACTTTAAATTTAACTACTGCATTTTTTATATTTTCAGCCAATATAGAATCCGACAATAAATTCCAGATTGAGTTGGTATTTAACTTTTCAGTTA
>CAMDGU010000035.1 GCA_945897885.1 Chitinophaga pinensis | reverse complement strand
AAAGAAAAGGAAAAACAGCATGAAGAAATTATTTCTGTAGTAATTTTTAATCCCGATTACAGCGCCAGATATAATGGCAAAGCTTATTTAATGGAGGATGAGATTATGCAAGATGAAATAGCCCAATATTATAAGGAGGAAGCAACCAGAGCAGGAATTGAATTAACAGTATTAGATAAAGCAGGTAAGGACAATTTTGATACGGAAGCGTTCAATAAATTTGCTTTACTTAATGATTGGCTGATAGAGAGAGTGAGCAATGATACTCTTACAATGGAGCTTTATCAAAAGGCGTTTATTGGTGAAGCATTTACGGATTATAAAACAAAATATTTGGGTTGGACAGGTTACAAATATTCCTTATCAAAGCGCGAATTTAATGCCTATGGCTGCATACTATCAGCAATGCTTTACCCGATTTTCCCATTGTATTTAGTATGGCAATTTTCAAAAGATAAGAAACTTGAAAATTTATTATTAATCTATGATGTAGAAACAGGAAAACCTGTTTTGGTGGACTATTCAGATTTTAACAAACGTCCTCAAAAATTTATTCTAAAAGCAATTATTTATAACCAATTATACGATTTAAAAAATGGAAAATAGATTATACAATTTAATAGCATTTTTGATTACTTTGTGTATTTCATACACAGCTTTTGGGCAAGGAAATCCGGGGTTTTTGGGTAAGAAAATAGCAATAGGTTACAACAAGCAATATTGTTTACTGCGTTCGGATAATATTTTTGGTACAAGCAACAATTCAAGTTTAGCTAAAATTTTAACAAATAATGATTATTACGTTGAATATTCTGTTGGAAAATATAAAAGTATTGCGGCTCATTTTTTACATCAAAAGGTAACTATAGATCATTATAGTCACCCTTCATCAGATATTGGGCAAGTAATTGATAACGGTGTTTATAGATTTGTAATTGACAATGGGTATGCCGAATTTAACTCTATGGCTTTGGGAGTTAGATATAGTGTTTTTAGTCAAAACAAAACCATTTCATCTCCTATAGGGTTGAGCCAATATTTTAGAGCTGATTTATATGTAAATCAATTGATGAAAAATAATTTTATTTACTTCAATACAGATGGTGATATGAGCGCTTTAACTAAATTGGACAGAAGTATTAAAACAAAACAAACTATGAATATTAGCCTAGGGTATGGCGGTGAAACAAAATATTTATTAACCCAATCATTGTTTATTCGATTGAATGCCGAAATGAATATTTCATCAACCTTGCTAAAAAAAATGAATGAAGATAGCTATTACTCATCTTCCGATTATCAAACGGTAGATGAAGATATGTCCGATTTAGGAAAAGAAGTTAATTTGTTTAGAAATATGTTTCTATTAGGTTTTGGAATAGGAGTAATTCTGTAATAATTTCTTCAATAAAAAAAAACGGTAGGCTTTTAAAAAGTCTACCGTTTTTTTTGAAAATTTATATATGAATTATACTTATTTGTCAATTCCAGGTACATAATCCAAGATTATTCCTGATTCTTCTTTATAAGGTGAAGCAACCAAAACACGAGAACCGTGAAGTTTTAAATTTGCGGTACGTTGTTTTGAAACTGTTTTATTAACTCTCTCTTTACGTTTTAATCTTGTAACTGCCATAACTCTTTTTTTGAAGGCTGCAAAATAAATCTATTTTAGTTTTAAAAACAAGGTGCTTTTAAAAAATATTAAGTAAGCTGTATTATATTCTGTAAGGGTTATAAAAGCTGTTAATTTTGCCAACCACCTGATTGTATATTGGTTTTGTAAATTCGATAAATAATTGCTGAGGGGCAGGAGGGTAGGCTTCGCGTTGTTTTACATAACTTTTTTGATCATCGTTTAAAGCCCTTTCATCACCATTAAACCAACCCCAGCGAGTTTCCCAAACAAATGTACCCGGCAACTTATTTTGGCTTATCATGGCTCCTGAATTTGCGTCTACAATTCGCATATCCAAAAGTCCGCTGGATGTTAATGTTTTTGTAAATGTATGAAGTGTGACTTTTACAGTTCCATAGGTGTTTTTCTTTTCTTTGTTTGGTAAGGTCTCCGTTTTCAAAATCACACTATCTTTAATAATATCCTGTTCTTTTTCATGAATAGTAACTTGCCCTACCATAAAATCATCAAAACGGCACTGAATGTATTGATGGGGCTTAATATTATAGGTTTGAGCCTCTTCAGGAGTGTAAAATCTTACAAATTCGTAATTCATATTTAGTAAGTATTCTTGAATTTTACTTTCAAAAAACTCATTACTTATTTGCATGGTTCGGCTGTGCATAGGTATATGTTCCATTACTACCCTCAATGTTCCTGCATCCTTTGCCAGTTGCATTTGCTTATCAACATCCTTATAATTGACTATGTAATTTTTGGCTTGTAAAAAATGTCTGTAAGCATTTTGAGCAGAAACAAGAGTTTTTTGCTTAAGCTGTTCAATTCCTAAATCATATCGTACAGCTGCTGCATTACTTTTGGCCTCATCCAATACAGTGGTGTATCTGTTTGGGTCTGGTATAACTTTAAGGCATGCAGGGCAACGGTTAATTTCATCATATAAATAATTTAAGCGTTCATAGTGGACGATTATTTTTTCCCATTTAAATAAATCTGAAGAATTTTTTAAGCGCATCACATCTTCCATTCGGTTTTTCACATTCAAATTATAGGCTTGATCTAATGTTTTGGCGGCCTTTTCATTTCCCGGGCTTTTTCGCAATTTATTGATTGAGCGTTCTAGTGCCTGTTCATAATTACCTTTTTGCAGTTTACGTTTCCCCGTGCAGTTTGTTAATACAATGGATAAAATAAAAGTACTGCAGATAAAAAGGTGAAATTTAGTTTTCATATTTATTTCGTTTAACTATATGCTTAATGCCATTAATATGCCGCGAAAATAACTCAAGGATTTTATTTATACGAAGTTAGGTTGTTAATCAGTTGATTATTAGTTTTTTTATTTGAATAGAGGCATTTACTTGGAAGGTTTTATTATAAAATGGTTAAATTGAAAAGTCTATTTTTGTATTCAATCACTGTGACACAATTACTAAGGTATTTTTATAAAAAAGTTCAAACTGAATTACCAAAATTACTCGTGATACTTTGGTTTCTTTTGGTCTTTAACAATGCCTTTGCACAACACAAGGCTTCTTTTACCTGGAGTGATTTTGAAAAAGTAGACAAATACTCCCAAACGGTCTTTACTTATAATGATGATAAAACTTATGGATTACTTTTAAAGTACAGCCCAACGTTTCATAATAAACTTTCTAAATTTGAGGTAAAAATTTACGATAAAACTTTAAAAATTTATTGCAAAAAGCACTTTGTAATCAATAAATACAAAGAACGTGTGTTGGAAATATGGTATGCCAAAAACCGAATTTACTTTATAACCCAAATTGATTTAGCAAATCAAAAAGTCGGAGTAAGATTAAGGATTATTGATTGTGATAATTCGAATAAAGAAATTGTGAGTGAAGATATTATTGTTTTGGTAAAGAATCACTTTAATCGCAATTTAGATTTTCATCTTGTAAAAAAGGATAGCTCAGTTGCTATTTGGCACACCAATATTCTTGAATCTGCAGAAAAAAAACAGTCAATTTCATACCTTTCATATAGTTTAGAAATGAAATTACTAGATAAGGCAATTATTGACTTGCCCGAAAAAGCTGAGTTATGCAAAGTTATAAGGGTTGATGATGTAGATAGTGGCAAATTTTTGATTTATACAAAGGAATATGCTGTGAGGCCTCTTGAGAAAAGAGGATTTGCCCCAAATTATAAGTTTGTTTTTTACCTAGCCAATCCTTCAAAAGAATCGTCAATATTTATCGCGTTTAAGTCGGATGTAGTTTATTTGGATAGAGCAAGACTTAAATATAAAAATGAAATATTAGAAGCTACAGGTTTATTTTCGGACAAACTGGATGGAAAACAACCCGGCCCAAAACTTGGAATATGGTATTTTAGGTATGATTTCAATAAACATATTACCGCTATTGATTCCATTCAATACTTTGATAAAACAATAAAATCATTGGCAACAAATAAATTTCAATCGTTACTCATGCGAAATTCAAAATTTGAAGCTTTTTATGTGGATTATTTTATAAAACTAAATTCAAAGGAAAGGATATTAGTGGCGGAGCAATTTTTTCTTTTGCCGGCTTCTATTGGTTCCAGTTATACTTACAATAGGTTTTATGGAGATATACTTTTGCTTTTTTTAAATGAGAAAGGGGAAATTAGAAAGGGAAAAAGGTTGTTAAAGGCCCAACAAACCTATAATAACTTCGGTGAATTTTCTTCCTATTACCTTGAGAGAAAAGATACCATGCTTCGGTTTTTTTATAATGATAATTCGGTAAATGGAGAGGATAATTTCAAGCATTTGGTTTGGCACAAGCAAAGCTGCTTAACACTTAATGAGGTTTCAGCCAATTCAGAGAATAAATATAATCTAGCAAATTATTCTGAAATCAAAGGAATCATTCAGGTAAGGGATATGTTGGAAATTAGCCCCAACCAATATTTGGTTTATGCCTACCATAAGAAAAAAGGAAAACTGGGAATAATGAAATTGGAGTAATTTATTATTTAAACAAAAGCCTTAAATAAAACATGGGATTTGTAAATTGCTTACGCAAATCTACACTGTCAAACATACTGGTTATCATTTTTTGAAGCTCAGGATTACGAGCCGCTTTACCGACCACAAAATTAAAAAGCCATGGCCATCGGGTAAGCTTTTGAAGCATATAACTTAGGCGTGTTTCATTCCAAGTTTTTGTGTATAATTCTTTATCATATTGGCTTAAAAAATTTGAAGAATAATTATCAGCTTCAATAGCCCTTTTTGCTACTTCGGCGGCTATTTTTCCACTAATCATTGCTGGTGCTATTCCTTCGCCTGTAAATGGGTCAATTAATGATGCGGCATCACCACACAAAATAAAATTATTACCACTTATCTTTCTTTTTTTAGAACCTAATGGTAACCCCCAACCTTTAATAGAATCTTCTAATACTGCCTCCTCAAAGCGTTTTGAAATTTCAGGATGAGTTTTGATGGTATCTATCATCATTTTTTTTAAATCAACCCGTTGTTTGCTAATTTCATTACTCAGCATTCCTGCACCTACATTGGCGTTCCCATTTGGTAAAGGAAATATCCAAAAATAGCCGGGTTGGTAATTTTTTAAAAAGATAAGTTCAATATAGCCTTCTTTATGTAAATTTTTCACACCCGAATAATAAGTCCTTATTCCGCCTGAATAATGGTTTTTATCAATTAAAATTCCCCCTAATTGTTTGGCTGCTATTGAACGGCTGCCATCAGCAGCTATCAATAATTTTGTATTAATTGTAGATGATATTTTATCAGTGGTAGTGGTAATTTTTAAACCATTTTCCAGTTTTTCAATGCCGGTTAATTCACAATTTTGCAAACGGTGGCAAAACGGAGATTCAGTTTTGTTAAATAAAAAATTATCAAAATTTATTCGCTTTGATACAAATCCTGGAGCCTTGTCTTCAGCCTTGTACTCCAACTTAAAGGGGATGGACAATTTTGTGTTATTTGGAGAAACAAAAACAACTCCTTTGCAAGGATTAAAGAGTTCCTGATTGGCAGAAAGTTCATTGGCAGTCTGTACGTCAAAACTTTTAAGTATACTTATGACCTTTCCACTCAATGCATCGCCACAAATTTTGTCACGGGGAAAAACAGCCTTTTCAATAAGGGTGTGCTTAATACCGTTTTTTGATAAAAACATAGAAGCAGAGCAACCGGCCGGGCCTGCACCTGAAATAATAATATCTAAAAAATCGTTACGAAACGGCAAGGCCGCAAACTTAGTTATTTACCCTTCAATACAGAAAGACGTGTATAATAATTAGCGTTATTTTTTGAAGAAGATTGAAGAATGTAAATACCATCACTCAATGTGTTTACTTCCATTTTATGAACAACTTCGCCAGCAACCGATGTTTCTGACTGTACTAATTTACCGCTCAAATCATAGAGATTAAAAATAAATTCATCCTTCGTTTTTTTATTAATATTTACGATAGAACCATTGGTTGGATTTGGATAAACGATAGGTTCATTGCGTTTGTATAGTTCTTTAACTCCTAATATTTCTACTTTACCTTTCAAAAAACTAATACCTCCACGGTCATTACCTACAATAATATCTTTTATACCATCACCATCCAGGTCACCAACTGTAGGATGGGTGTTATTTCCATAATCCATAGATTTATAACTCATAAAAGCTGAGTCAAATAAAACGGTCGTATCTTCCTGATAATTTAGTTGATTGTAGGTGTCAAATTTCATCACTCTCACTTTTCCTTCATCGCCACCAAATACCATATCGTATTTGCCATCACCGTCTAAGTCGGCAACTTCGCCTGCGGCATTACCAATATACCAATAATCGGGCTCTGAAAGATTAAATAAGAATTCATTAACAATAAAATTTCCAAGAGTGTCATCAACCAAGTTAAACTGAGGATTGGTGGTGCTCCCTGTATTTTTATAGTAATTAAAATTCCCGTCGGTTTCTCCAATTACCAAATCCAATTTTCCATCTTTATCTAAATCTATAAGCTGTGGAGTAGCTTTTTGACCAACATAAATAGTGTTATAATTTTTTGTTGGGGTGGTAAAAGCCCAGGTGGTAGAAGTCCCAATATTTTTATAATAAGATAATCCACCGTATCCGTCTCCTGCAATCATATCTGTTTTTCCGTCCCCATTAATATCACCAAAGGTTATTGAAAGAAATGAAAGTGAATCGTTGCCCAAACCCCAAACATCTTCATTCTCCAGTTTGAAAACCGGCTTTGTTTTGGAACCTATGTTTCTGTAAAGCACAACTTTATAAGTTTTATCACCAGTTTTTGCATGGTCACCATTGGTGGTAATTAATAAATCTAAGTCTTGATCATTATCAATATCCTGAAGTACTGGAGCAGTATATCCTCCATGATCTAAAAACTCATCCGTAAAGTAATTTTTTTTCTCAAACTTAAAATCCGGAAAAGAATTGCTTCCTTTATTCTTGTAAAACAATACTTGCTTGGTTTGTTCAATTTTTGAAGTTCTTTCCACCTGATTAGGAGCTACTAAAATATCTTTTACCCCATCGCCATCAGCATCCAACATAAATGCGGCCGGAAATGAGCCCAGTTGAACAGGAGTGGTTCCTGCAGGCCAATAACCGTCAAAGGCAATGATACTATCAAGGGTCATGCCTAAATCTTTTTTACCATTTTTTAAAAATATCAAATTCTTGTTATCTGCATTTCCCATTAACAAATCCAAATCACCATCATTGTCATTATCAAACCATAATAATGTAGATCCTCCAGAATGCTTTTTACGATAAGTTTTATAAACACATCCTTTAAGCCAAACAGCATCAAAAGTGGTATCTCTAAAATCTCCCCAACACAAATCTGCCAAATCAAATACCGGAGGATGAATGGGCAAGCTAAAATCAACAGTCATATTGCGATATAACAAAAGATTCCCTTCCCCAGCTTGATAAGAAAAAAAATCGATATCGCCATCTCCGTCTACATCAGCTATAGTTGGAATATTGTTAAAACTGGATGAAATATTAACTGAATCTAATCCAGGTATGCCTGAATACTTAAAGGCTCTTAAAAATGGGGAAACTTGCTGAAATTTCACCATTTTATCACCTGTTTTGGTTATGTTTCGTTGCAATACAACTTTAAAGTCTATCGAAGCCCACAAGTCTTCCTTACCATCATTGTCGTAATCTACAAAAAGCACCCAGGTGTTTTTTAATTTAGGAAATGCGGCTGTATATTTTGGGCTGTATTTATAAGTAGTTATATCATTGTTACCAACGTTAATAAATGGTAAAATAATTCCACCGGTTCTGTCATGCACCAATAAATCCTTTCTACCGTCGTTGTTTATGTCTAATGCCTGAAATTGGGGCTGATTTAAACCACCAAGTAAAGCTTTGGAAAAAGTATCTCCGGTTTGATCCAAAAATACGGGCAAGTTAGATGGTGAATAGGAAAGCACCCTTTTTTGGGCAAAGGCTGACAAGGAAACAAGTACAAAAAGAAAAAGTAGATTTTTACGCATTGTGAGATATGTTAAACTATAAGACTACTAAAGTAGTGCTAATGTTGCAAGCAACCAAGAAAAAAAGCTATTTCCCAATTAGACGAATAAATTCGCTTCGGGTATCAGCATCCAAAAATTTTCCGAAGAGGGCAGAAGTGGTTGTAATACTTGTATCATCTTTTATTCCACGGCTTGATACACACAAATGTTTAGCCTCTAAAACTACAGCTACATCTTCCGTATTTAATGCCTCCATAAGTTCATTGGCAATTTGGATGGTGAGCCTTTCCTGCACTTGTGGTCGCTTTGAGTAATAGTCAACAATTCTATTAAGCTTTGACAATCCTACAACTGTGCCGCTTGAGATATAGCCAATATGAGCTTTACCAAAAATTGGAACAAAATGATGCTCGCAATTGCTGTAAAAGGAAATGTCCCTTTCGATAACCATTTGCATGTAGTTGTATTTATTTTCAAATAAAGTTATATCCGGTTTATTGGCCGGGTTTAAACCTCTAAAACTTTCATTGATATACATTTTGGCCACGCGGCGAGGGGTATCTTTCAAACTGTCGTCAGTCAAATCCAGCCCCATTATGTTCATTATCTCTCTAAAATGCTTTTCAATAAGCTCTATCTTGGCAGTATCTTCCATTTCAAAAGCGTCATTTCTTAATGGGGTTTTCGTGTTTACATTCATGATGTTTCGGGTGTGTTTAGTTTCCATTATAGGTTACAAAATTTCTTTCAGTTTCATACAGCGTAATGGATAAGCCATGATTTGGATTTAATTTAGGCTTGAGCAAATGCCAAATTACCACAGCAATATTTTCGGCAGTTGGGTTTAGGTTTTTAAATTCTACAGTGTCTTGATTTAGATTTTTATGGTCAAACCTATCTTCAATGTTTTTTTTTATAATGGTTTTAAGATACTTTAAATCAATAACAAAACCAGTTTCAGGATTAATATCTCCGATTACAGTTACATCCAGCTCATAATTATGACCATGATAATTGGGTAGACTGCATAGTCCAAATACTTCCTTGTTTTTTTGTTCATCCCAAGTAGGATTGTACAACCGGTGTGCTGCATTAAAATGTGCTTTTCGAGTTACTGCTATCGTCATTTTTTCAAATTAAACAATCTTTAACAAACAAAGTTCAACTTAGTGCAATATTATTTGAGTTTATTTAAGCACAAACTTAAAATTATATTGACTGTCAATGTATTACATTTTTTTGAACACTTTTTGTTTATATATTTTAAGTAAAGATTAAACAAAAGTATTGTCGGAGTACAAAAAAGTAGTAATTTTGTTGAATAATAATAAATTAAAGTTAAACAAATGACAACCGTAGAATTCAGCAAACTTATCCATCAAGAATCAGGTACTTTAAAAAATTATGCTTTAATGCTTACACGTAATGTTGAAGATGCAAATGATTTGGTTCAGGAAACCATGTTAAAGGCATTTTCATATAGAAAGAAATTTTTAACAGGTACCAATCTTAAGGGATGGCTTTATACCATTATGAAAAATTCGTTTATAAATAACTATAGACGAATGGTTCGTAGAAATACTTTTATAGATACAACAGATAATAATTTTTTAATGGATGTGCCCGGTAATTTAACCGAAAACTTGGGTGAGTCTTCATTTGTTAAAGCGGATATCGACGCTGCTATTAACGAATTGCCTGAAGACTTGAAAACTACATTTTCGTTAAACATTGATGGGTATAAATATCATGAAATAGCTGAACAGTTAGATATACCAATTGGTACTGTAAAAACAAGAATATTTGTAGCCAAGCGTAAATTAAGAAAACGATTACATACCTACGGAGTCAATTACGGCTTGATGGAAAATTTAGTTGAAAACTAGTATTTTCTAAAGCACCGTTCAACCAGTATTTTCTTATAATTTCGTGGTTTAAATTTATTTAAATCACAAACTCAAAAATCGAATGGGGCATTTAACTTATCTGTTAATTAATATATTTACAATACTTTTTCCATTAGCATTATCATTTGACAAAAAGGTTAATTTTTTTTCAAATATTCGTCATGTGATTTTTGGAACAGGGCTAGGTGGATTAATTTTTATACCATGGGATATGGCATTTACTGCTATGAATATATGGAGTTTTAATCCAAATTATAACTTAGGAATTTATTTAGGAAACATGCCTTTAGAAGAATATTTGTTTTTTTTAACGGTGCCTTATGCCTGCCTTTTTATTTATGAATGTTTGCGTGGATATATCAAACGCGACTTCTTAAGGGGGATACACTTTATTATTACCCCCTTTACTATCCTTATCCTTGCATTATTAGTGATTAATAATTTTGAAAAAACCTATACAGCCGTAGCTTCGGCCTTTTTAATTTTGTTGCTTTTTATCCAACTAATAAAATTAAGACAATATATGAGCTGGTTTTATATTTCTTACCTGGTTTGTTTAATTCCTTTTTTTATCGTTAATGGAATTCTCACTTCCATGCCGGTAATAGTTTATAATGATGCTGCTAATTTAGGCCTAAGATTGGGAACAATCCCCGTAGATGATTTTATTTACAATGCAGGATTGTTACTTATCGTAACTATAGGATATGAATGGAGTAAACGAAAATTCAAACCTAAACCGGCTGAAATAAAAGAACCTACGGCGACTGAAATTAGTCTAAATCAGTAACACCGCCACTTACAACAAATTTCATAATCTCAGTAGAATTGGCATTAATAGGAGTGACATTTTCTTTCTTTACCAAAAAATGATTGCCCGAAAAATTGTAGGAGTGAGGAAAGTAAACGCCAACATAATCTTTAAGCATTTCTGATTGATGCAGGTTTGAAATATCCTTTGAAGTTATAAATCCTATTTTTAACAATCCGCTATTATTCATCTTAACCAATACCGGTTCATTAAATCGTTTTTTATCACCAACAAAGGCTTCAAGCATATCTTTAATGCTGGAATATATAAACTTTACACCGGGAGTTTTTTCCAGCAAGCTTTCAAACCATTCAAAAATGGGTTGGTAAAATAATTTAGAACCAAAATAGCCAAATACTGTAATTATAGATAGCATTACTAAAATTCCCAATCCAGGAGTGCCTAAAGGCAAAATACCATCTAAGGTGCCAAAAACCCATTTAATTATAGCATAGGTAATCATAATAGGAGCTATAAATACTAACCCTTTAATGAAGTAACCAAGAATGGCGGTTAGTTTATTTCTTAAAATTGGTTTTGACATGACTTAATATTGCTGATAAGGGATTGAAAAATTGAATAGACGAATAATCTGCAAAGATAAATTAAAGCGAGGATTTCGATTCCTAAAATTTTAGTCCGAATTGGTTTTCATTTGTCGGAATGTCACTTTAGCTATAGATTATGTTATTTATTCATTAATCTAGTGTTATTATACTAAATTCGAAACTTTATAACTCGTATAAAAAGAGGTGAAAAAGCTGTTTATTTATTTGTTTCTAAGTCTAAATGCCTTAAGTTCATTTGGCCAAACGGATAATTATGGAACTGAGTTTTGGACAGGGTTTATGAGTAATTTTTATTCTACTAGTGAGCTTCGATTATTTATTGCTGCAAAAACTACTACCTATGTTACAGTAAGTATTCCTTTGCAATCATTTAGTACCAAGGTTTTAGTATTAAAAGATTCAGTATTAATAGTAAAAATACCAAATAGTGAAGGACAAATTAATTCGTCTGAAGTAGTAGAAAAAACAGGGATTCATATTTTATCTGATTATCCAGTAGCCGTTACTGCGATGAACTTAGCTTCAGCTACCACGGATGCCACGGTTGTTTTTCCTTTAAAAAATGTACCAACAAATGCAACTTATACAACCGGTCATCCAAGTCGAGTGTCTAACTACGTTGGAAATGAATTTCTTATAGTAAGTGCTGAAAACGGTGCCAAGATTGATATTGTTCCTGCCGCAAAAACAATAAAAGGAAAGGCCAAATTAACTCCATTTTCTATTACACTTGATGCTGGCGAAACTTATCAGGTTTGGGCTGATAACAAAGATATATTGGATGGAAGTACAATTACATGCACAAACGGAAAGCGAATTATAGTTTATACAGGAGATAAGTGTTCTGCATTTCCTTGTGGTGCTTGTGATCATCAGGTAGAACAAGTTTTTCCAAATCAACTGCTTGATACATCGTATTATGTATTACCACATTTTGGGCACACAAAAGGTTATACTGTAAAAGTTGTGAGTATTGACACTACAATTTGGGTGAAGGTGAATAAAAAAATGTTTAGAGTTGGTAAAAAGGACTCAGCGTTGGTGCTTGATGTTCCAAGTGATGATTCAGTTTTACATATTTCAGGACCACGAAAATTTTCATGCTTTCAGTTTATGAAAGGCGCGTTTTGCAATGGATATATTACCAATGGGTGGGGGGATCCATCAATTCTGCAGCTCTTAAGTTTTAAATATATGGGGCAAAATTCTTCATTTAATTGTGTAAGTAGTACAAATCTAACAGATCACTTTGTAAATATATTAATTTATACAGCTTCCCAAAACGACGTTTATTTAGATGGCTCCAAATTAGCTCCCAGTGAGTTTATTCCTGTGAGTGACAACCCCGATTTTTCATATGCAAAAATTAAAATAGGATTAGGAGTTCATACTATTTACTGTAAGCTTGGGCATTTAGCTTATTGCTATGGAATTGGAAACTATGAATCTTACTTATATACCGCTGGATTTAGCCTTCCTAATTTTGAAATAGATATTAAAGATACTACACTTAGTTTTGATTGTAAAAGCAACAAAGTTAAAATGCAGTTTGAGGCCAAATTGGAAGGATCAATAAAAAGTTACAAATGGGATTTTGGTGATGGTACCTATGATACGAGTAAAATTGTAAAACATGAATACCCAGTTGGCAAAGAATTTAAAATTAAACTTTGGGCCCTAGGGTATAATAGCAAAGAGGATTCAGTTATTAAGAAATATACCTTTAATTGGCCCGCTTTTAATCCTGTTTTTGATAAACTTTTATGTGATGAGAAATTTAATTTTGAGGAAAAGAATCCGTTTTTCAAAAACTTTATTTGGCATGATTTAAGTAAAAAAAATAATTATACAGCTACCAAAACAGGAAAAATATGGGTTTCAGCAACCGATACTAGTGGATATTGTAAATTTAGCGATACAGCACAAGTTTGGAAAATAGATGTATTATCAAAAATTAAAGTAGATACTCTTTCCAATTGCCACTTAAATAATTTGTTTCGATTTAGCGATTCATCTTATGTTAAAAATGATCAGATAAAGTACAAAGCATGGATTTTTCCGGGCGGTGTAACCTTCTTCGATACTTCAAATTTTTATTACCATTTCCGTCAACCCGGAAATTTCATGGTATATCTTGATATTTATCCTGAAAATGCCTTGTGTAAATCCCGAATTGAAATACCGGTTAAGGTTAATTGGAATACTGATATTGATGCTATTATTGATAAAGACAAATATTGCAATGGCGAAGTGGCTACCATTAAAGATAATTCCTATTCTTGTTGCCAAAAGGTAAAAAAATACTATTGGGAACTGGATGATGGAACTAAACTAAATTCGGATAGTGGCATATTAAGAACTAAAGTTACTTATGATTATTTGAATTCAAACGGTATTCGTAACTTTAATTATATTAGTGAAACAGAGCAAGGATGCCGGGATACGTTAAAATCAGGATTAATTGTTTGGCCGGCAGGTAAATCAAATTTTGACTTTGGTAATGACAGCGTTAAATGTTTAGTATTATCGCGATGGACATTTACTCATACGGTAGATGAAAGTATTGCCGGTAGTTATTCCATGCTATGGAATTTTGGCAATGGCAAAACAGGATCTCAAAACCAGTATAAAAATTTTAGATATACTGATACCGGAACTTACAAAGTTAAGCTTACCACAACTACTTCTTTTGGTTGCATTGATTCTACAATAAAACATGTTAAGGCAATTGATAATGCTATTGCAAAATTTTCTATACCAGACAGTGTGCAATGCTTTGCAAATAATAGCTTTACTGTAATTGATAGTTCAAAAGGTTATAATCTTAAATACATTTGGAATTTTGGGAATGGTAATACCTCTACCAATTCAAAACCAAATCCTGAAAACTATAAGCTTTCAGGAAAGTATAAAGTAAAACTTAATGTTGTAAGTAATTATGCAGGATGTGTTTCTGACTCAGTTATTCATACTGTAAATGTTTTAAAAAATCCGAAAGCCGATTTTAAATTTAATTCAGATACTGTTTGTTATTACAACAACAGCGTTGTTTTAACAGATGCTTCAAAATTTTATAATGGAAAATATAAATTGTATTGGAAGTACGGCAGCGTTTTAGATTCAGCATTTGCACCAGTAGCCATCCATTTTAGTGATACCGGAAATTATAATATATTGTTAATTGCCAAAGATTCGGCAAACTGTGTCGATAGTGTTATAAAAACGATAAGTATTAAAACAGAACCGAACTTAAAAATGACTATTAATGATACGGTTCAATGTTTTGGTTCCAATAATTTTAAAATTCAAAGTCTGCAAGGTTTCGCCATTAAAAATAGAGTATGGACTTTGGATAATACTGTAATTTTGGGAAGTGAACTTCAGAAAGAACTTATAGATGTGTCGCCACAAGGCAAGCATAAACTTACATTGGTAGAAGAAACACCTTTTGGATGTAAGGATAGTATTACAAAGTGGATAGAAGTTTTGCCTCAGATAAAAGCAGATTTTGATTTTAATAAATTTCTGCAATGCTTTAGCCAACATAGCGCTGATATGATTAATAAATCAACTGCCCCACAAGACATAATAAAAACTTTTACATATAAAGAGAGTAATAATTTGGTAGGAAATGGTTCAAACATTTATAATTATAAATTTACGACTCCCGGTACCAAAACAATCCAATTAAATATTGAAACAGAGAATGGATGCAGGGATAGTGTTGTTCAGTCGCTTTATTTATTTTCAGACCCTCAAGCCCTATTTAAAAGTGATTCGGTATGTATTGGCCAGTCTGTAACACTAAAAGGATTACAAATTTTTGGTAATTCAATTGTTAAATGGACATGGAATATGGATGATGAGGTTCAATATGGGCCTGCAACTATTGATTCAGCAAACCATACTTATAAAAATGAAGGAATGTATAATCCTAAAGTAAGTTTTGAAGATGCCAATGGTTGTAAAGGCACTTATTCTGGTGATCCCATTGTAATTTATCCATTACCTTTTGCTGATTTTAGTATAAAAAAATTGGCAAGTGATGATCAATTTACATTTGTAAAATTAATTCCCAATACCCTTGGATACTCGTATTATTTGTGGTTGTTTCCTGATAAAACTACCAATACTATAGATACCCCAACTGTTAAATTTTCTAAGTTTTTTAAAGATAGAATTTCGCTTAAAGTTCAAACTATATATGGTTGCAGTGATACTGCATCCCGTTATTTTTATATTTTCCCTGAACTTACTGAGTTATATCATGAAAATGCGTTTACGCCCAACAGTGACGGTTTAAATGAGTATTTCAGACCTTATTCGATTGACGGGGCTTCAAATTATGAGTTGCGTATTTTTAATCGCTGGGGCGAGCAATTATTTAAAACAAATGACCCCAAGGCCGGTTGGAATGGAACCTATAAAAATGAGTTGGTTCAAAGCGGTGTTTATATTTTTACTGTTGAGTTTATTTATTCCGATGGAAACAGATATTCTACCAAGGGAAACCTTACAATAATACGCTAAAACACATTTATACACATTCTATTTTTCAGTAATAAAAGTGCAATTTGTCTATTAGATTTGCCGAATATTTATAACCATCTTATTTTTGCACTAATTATAAAAAATGATATCATTTGAACAAACCGAAAACCAAGAACTCATTAGAAATACTGTAAGAGATTTTGCTGAAAAAAATATAAGACCATACTTGATGGAATGGGACGAAAGTCAAACCATGCCATTGCAAGTGTTTAAAAAAATGGGAGAGTTGGGCATTATGGGAGTTTTAGTTCCTCATGAATATGGTGGTTCAGGTTTTGGATATTACGAATATATTGTGGCTATTGAAGAATTAGCAAAAGTTTGTGGCTCCATCGGATTGAGCATGGCGGCTCATAATTCATTGTGTACCGGCCATATTATGTATTTTGGTAATGAGGAGCAAAAAATGAAGTGGTTACCAAAATTAGCTTCAGGCGAGTGGTTAGGCGCATGGGGACTTACCGAAGCCAATACAGGAAGTGATGCGTTAAGAATGCAATGCGTGGCCAAAAAAGACGGAAACGACTGGATATTAAACGGCTCAAAAAATTGGATTACTCATGGTATTTCAGGCAATGTGTCGGTTGTTTTAGCTCGTACAGGCGATTTATTAGATTCAAAAGGCATTACAGCTTTTGTTGTAGAGCGTGGGACACCGGGTTTTAGAGGTGGCAAAAAAGAAAACAAATTGGGTATGCGGGCCAGTGAAACGGCTGAAATGATATTTGAAGACTGTAGAGTTCCAGCAGAAAATGTATTGGGAAATGTGGGAGAAGGATTTATCCAAGCCATGAAAGTATTGGATGGTGGAAGAATTTCAATTGCTTCCCTGGCATTAGGAATAGCTAAAGGAGCTTACGAAGCCGCTGTGAAATATTCAAAAGAAAGACAACAGTTTGGTCAACCCATTAGTAATTTTCAAGGTATCAGTTTTAAATTGGCTGATATGGCTACAAAAATTGAAGCTTCTGAATTATTAATTTATCAGGCAGCCTATCTTAAAAATAATCATAAGCCAATGACTAAAGAATCGGCCATGGCAAAATATTATGCTTCTGAAACTTCAGTGTATTGCGCTACCGAAGCGGTTCAAATATTTGGTGGGTATGGGTACACAAAGGATTTTCCTGTTGAGAAATTTTACAGAGACAGCAAGCTTTGTACCATT
The DNA here is from genome assembly GCA_945897885.1 of Chitinophaga pinensis. Classification (GTDB taxonomy): domain Bacteria; phylum Bacteroidota; class Bacteroidia; order NS11-12g; family UBA9320; genus JABWCE01. The sequence continues at coordinate 10,873 of CAMDGU010000035.1, read as the reverse complement.
GGCGAAGGCACCAGCGAAATACAAAAGATTGTGATTGCCCGTTCTGTTTTAAAGTAATTTTTATTTTAAATAGTCCTTAGGTTCTACCAGTATTCCTGTTTCCCTTTCTATAATTACTTGTCCTGGTAATGAACCTTTAGGTTTTCTTACATATTTGCGAAGCGTATAAATAACGGCAGCCAATGAATTGCTTTTGGCTTTTGAATACCAGGCTGCCAATGAAGCAACCGTTTCTGTTACCTTTATTGGAATTACTTTAGCAGAATGATTTTTAATAATAACATGTGAACCACTGACGTCTTTGGCATGAAACCATGTGTCATTTTTATTAGCATATTTTGAAAGTAACTCATCGTTTGCCTTTGAATTTTTACCAACCAATACCTCAAAACCTTCAATACGATAAAGTCTGTAGGGGAGGGAGGTCTGCTTTTCTTTTGAACTTTTAGTGCTTGGAGATTTATCAAATGTCCTTAATTTTTTGGTATCATTGGCTTCGATTAATAGTAAGAGAGATTTTTTTAACGCATTAAGTTGTTCTTCAACATCTGCAATTGATTTTTGCTTGTGCGCCAACTCCTTAACTTCATTCTTAGATTTTTTGTAAAACAGTGCCGCATTTTGCTGAGGGGATAAATCGGATTTTATTTTGATGGTAATTTTGGCATCATTATAAAAATCAAACACTTCCACATTTTGAGTGCCGGCATGAATGCTGTGAAGATTGGCCATGATTAAATCGCCCAATTGATTATACGATCGCTTTTGTTTAATCAACTCAATACTTTTGTTTAAATCATTTATAAGTTTCTGTTTTTGGGCAATCTGTTTTTCAAGATTCGAAATTTGGCTTTGTTTTTTTAGTTTAAAATATTCGGCAGCAATGTATAATTTTGAGAAATCATTTAATGCATCCATTATTTTTGGATACAATTCAATAGCTTTTTGGGCTGGGAAAGCTGTTAAACTATAAGAATCATCTTCATTTTTTAGAATGGAAACTTTGCTATTTAAGTATTGGTTTGTAAAATGAGTAAAGCACAACTCTTTTTCATCACTATCAAAGTAACTAATGTGTCTTAAATAACTAATAGCATCTTTTCCAAACCAATTATACTCTTTTTCGAATTCTGAGGGTTCATTAAATGTATGCTGAATGGTTCTGCTAGATGAAGTAAAAGAACTTAAAGGCGTTTGTAAATCCTTTTGATAATTCAAACAAAAAATATCCAATGGCTTATCATCAAATAGAATAACATTAGAAAATTTACCAAAAAGCTTAATTACTAACTTGAAATTATTTCCGAATAAAATTTCAAAGCTTCTGCTATTTGGATGGGATTGAACGGATTGAATAGGTTGAGAGTGAATTCCTTGAAACTTAGTAATTCTATTTTTTAATGGAAAGCTCTCTACTCCCGGAAACTGAAAAAATGCCTGACCTTGAAAAAACTGAATTTTGAACCCTTTTTTATTGCTAAAAACAAAGTATAAATCTGTTTTTGAAGTGCTAAAAATATCCTTTAAAGTAGCTTGGTTTATCCACTCATTAAGTTCATTGGCTAAGCGTTCAATTGTAAAAGCATCAGGATACATGGCTTAAAATTCGCCGTATACATCTGTTAGCAATTCGCAGCCCGATGGTGTTATAAGAATGGTATGTTCAAATTGAGCGGATAACTTTCCATCAATTGTCCTTGCTGTCCAGCCATCATTTTTATCAATCTTTGTTCTGGCCTTTCCTGCGTTTATCATAGGTTCTATTGTAAAAATCATTCCTTCACGCATCCGTTTTCCAATATTCTTCTCAGCAATATGGCTCACTTCGGGTTCTTCATGAAAAGCAATACCAACACCGTGACCACAAAATTCGTAAACTACGCTATATCCTTTACCAATGGCATATCTGTTTATTTCATAACCAATATTTCCAAATCGATTACCGGGATAACATTCCTTAATCCCAATCTTTAAACATTCTTTGGTTACATTAATTAAATCTTGTGCTTCATCGCTAATTATTCCTATGGGATACATTTTGCAGGTATCTCCATAATATCCATTTAAAATAGTGGTTACATCTATGTTCATTATATCACCATCTTTTAATACATAAGGGCCGGGAATTCCATGACAAACCACATCATTGACAGAAGCACAAACTGATTTTGGAAATTTATTATAGTTAAGAGGAGCTGGTTTGGCACCTTGCTGAATAATGTATTCATGGGCCATTTGATTAATGTAATCTGTTGTATTTCCGGCTATGGCAAATTGTTCCAAATATTTAAGAGTTTCAGCAGCTAGTTTGCTACTATTTCTTATTCCTTCAATTTGTTCTTTATTTTTAATCCTTATACCCATTCAATAGATGGTTTTTTTAGAAGGCAAAGATACAATTAATATTTTTAAACAAAAGAGCCGCTGCTGGCGGCTCTTTAAAAGAATTTTGAGTGAAATTAGTCCTTAATAAATTTGCAACTGACTGAACCCATTTTTATGAAATATAAACCTGATGATAAATCACCAACATAAATAGGTGTTGAACTCAGGTTTGAGGTAATATCAATTTTTCCATCTCTAACAATTTGTCCATTCGTATTTACTATTTCAAAACTACGTGATTCTGGAAATATTGAAAAATTTAAAGTAATGGTATTTTTAGAAGGATTTGGATAAACTGTTAGATTCTTTGATTTTATAGTATTTTCAATATTTGCAGGACTGCCTGTTATGCCTGTGATATTAGCCCCGGCACCTTGACTTAAATTAAAGTAAGATCCACTGGCAGAAGTTGTTAATTTTACTGATTTAATTAAATAATAATTAGTTCCTTGGTATGGCGAGTTGTCTGTAAAAGAGTTTCCTGTTATAGGTGTCTTGTTAATAGGGAAATTATTACTTAAGGGATTCGCTGAACGGTAGATATAGTATCCTAAGTTCCCCAACTCATTGGTGGCTGTCCAAGTTAAATTAACCTTGGTATTATTATCCTGTGAGGTAGCAATAACATTGGTAGGTGGCGCAACAATATGTAATCTTAATGTTGGATCACCCATTAAACCAATAGGTATTGTGTTGGCAAAAATATTTGAACTATAAGTAGTTTTATTATTTTGGGTAATCATAGCACAATATCCTATTGGCTCGCCAAGCGCCATTGGGTGATTTTGCCACCAAGGACGACCGCTCCAGGCATTTGTTAAACCATTTTCAGCTGAGGCCAATGGGGCTCTTAGTATATTGTTAGCATTATCCCAATCTCCAAAATAGCTACCAAAAAGCATATTAAATACTGCAGGTTTTGTTTTAACGAATGAATCAGTTGTGCCGATGCCTGAGCATGATTGGTAGGAACCTGCCCCAGCTCCGTATCCAAATAACAAATTTTGGTTGCGGCAAGTTGATAGATAATCACTTTCAATAATATTTTTAGGGCCAAACATAACAGAAAAATTTCGCCAACCAGTGCTGGCAAATGCACCAATTGAAGCAGAAAAATTTTCATCAATAACCCCTTTTTCTAAGGTTACTGTATTCTTAAATCTGAAGTCATGAGCCTTTTTAATATATTGTTTAGTCAGTTCTGCTTCAGTTTTTGTAAATTTAGACATATTAGACAAATCTATCCGTCCAGTGTAATATTTAACTAATCCAGGTAAATCAATATTGTCCCATTTACTATCACCTGGTAAGTTTTTATTCTCAGATCTTGATATACTTGCGTCATTGGTTAAATTATCCGTCCACAGGTCTGAATCAACGGAATAATAAGCATCGGTGGGCCAGGCCCCATTATGATCAGGTGCATGCCCATCAGGAGGAACAGTATAATAGTTATCTAATCCAAAATTTCCTGAATATGGAACTGGTACATGACCAAGAATTATAAGCGATTTTAATTCTCCAGATTGAGCATCAATTTTTTTTATTTCCCTTTTAACTTTCTGGATTGAATCGGTTTTCATTACTTCAATGTTATAAACTTTCCAACCATCAGAAGCTAAATCTCTATAATACCCATCTAATTCGGCCGCAATATCTTTGGCCAAGGTTTTTTCAACTACTACCAGAGCATTTCCCCTGCTGTGAACCACAGGTATTTCAATTCCGCTTAATATGTATGTAATTCCTACTGCCGATGCACCATTGATTTTTACAAGATTATACTCGTAAGTTTCACCAACTTTAATATCTATATCAGTCCACATGGTGTCTGAAGCTGCAGTTTTTCCTTTAGCAACTCCCCAAGATTCAGAATCTTTGGTTTTTCTATAAATTTCATATGCAGTTACCCCTGTAGTTAGCTTCTGCCACTTAATGGTAATTGACGGTTTAGATTTATCAACAATCACCCAAGCTTGAACTGTATAGTCTTTTGAGGTTTGTGAAAAACAAAAAAAAGTAGTTAGTAATAGAAATAATGTAAATAATTTTCTCATAATTATTTAATAATTGTAATAGAAGTGTAGTTAAAAATATTTCCATTGGTAACAATGGCGGTGTATTTTCCATTAGCAAAATAGGAAGTATTTAAAATAATTTGATTTTCAAAAGCTTCAAAATTTAGAGATTCAATATTTTTACCTTCCATATCAAAAACCAAAAGCTTTAAAGAATTTTTAATAAAACCGGGAACTTCAATTGTTACAATATTTTTAGCAGGATTTGGATAAGCCGTCAACCGGCTGCTTAAGGGTGGTATTATTGACACATTGCCATTTGTTGTAGTTTTATAATTATCTCTATACCGTATTTGGGTGGGTGTAAATGTATTTCCAATTTGAGTTCCACTAACTTCAAGCATTGGTATTTTTTCGCTAGTGCTAAGCCATTTATATTCTACCCGATTATTTGGAAATGCAAAATTAATGGGGGCTTGACCGGTTATTGCAACGGCAATTGAATCCTTCTCATTAATTACAGATTTTATTCGAATACAATCTATATTTGATTTATAAGGCGTTGATATTTTACCCCAGCCATCAACAGTGTTCACTCGGTTTCCATCCTGAAAATAATTGCCAATATTTACAATAACTGCAGTTAATGGAACCTTTAAACTAAATGTTGCACTGTCCTTGTCTTTATAGTTTAAAGGAAACTGATAAATTTCATCGGTATTGGTGTGCTTACCGGCTTGAGGAAAAGGTAAGGCACTTAACTGAAATCCAATACCTACGGCTTCCCATTTAGTGGTTGATTTTTTAAAGAATGTGTACACATCTTTTAAACCCATTTGTCCACCACCTAATGAATCAGCCAGTTTTAAACCTATTGATGTGAAACCAAAATTTATTACATAAGGTGTATTGGTTGAATTTTTATATTGATATACATCCTGTGACGAAGAATTTAGTTTGGTAAAGTCCCAAACTTTATTTTCTCCAGTTGTTTTGAAATCAACTCCAGCGGCTGTCAAAACTGTGCTATATCGAATTGTATCATTAGCCGATGGCATATGCGAGCTAGTAATGGTAATTTGACTTTTGGCTTCACACCATCCCAAAATAATTGATGCTAATAAGATACTTTTGCGTAAAAATAGTTTCATATAATGATTAAAAGATTTCTCGAAAGTATAAAATTAAATTGTAAAATTTCAATTGTCGTTTTTTTAAGTTTTTTTTCAATTCCGTGTTTTGCTCAAAATTTCGACAGTATTAATGTTGAAGTTTATAATCTCGGTATTGATTTCTCCAGCTTTAAAGCTAAAAAACTTACCGCAATTGCTGAAATAAAATGCAAGCCATTGAATGGGATTTCAACAAAGAATATTACGTTTAGGTTGCTCAAACTTAAAGTGGATAGCGTTTTTTTTAAAACTTCTGATAGTTCGGTTTTTAGAAAAGTGAATTTTACCTATAACGATACCTTTTTAAAAATTCAAAAGGCTTTATCAAAACCATCTGACATAAAAATTTATTATCAGGGAACTCCTGTAAAAGATGCGCAATGGGGTGGTTTTTATTTTAGCGGTGAGTATGCCTACAACATGGGAGTAGGATTTGCTTCCAATCCTCACAATTACGGAAGAGTTTGGTTTCCCTGCGTTGATAATTTTACTGATAAAGCGTTGTATAATTATCATATTAAGGTTCCAAGAGGGTTTGCCGCGGTTTGTGGTGGCAATTTTAAAGACACCATACAAAATAGTGATAACACGACAACCTGGAGTTGGGAACATACTTACCCAATTCCTACCTATTTGGCTTCGGTAGCAATTGCCCCTTATAAAATTGTATATGATAATTTTGGTGGGATAAATAAAAATATTCTAATAACCTTGGCATCAGAGGCCAGAGATACTGCTAATTTTAGAAAATCATTTGCCAACTTAAAAAAGGCACTTACTGTTTTTGAGCAATTTTATGGTCCATACCGTTTCGAAAGGGTGGGTTATAGTTTAGTTCCGTTTGATGCTGGAGCTATGGAACATGCTTGCAATATAGCCTATCCGCATTATGCCGCTGATGGAAAACTTACGAGTGAAACCCTTATGGCACATGAACTCAGTCACCATTGGTGGGGGAATAATATGACTTGTGAAACGGCAGGTGATATGTGGTTAAACGAAGGTTGGGCTAGCTACTCTGAAGCTTTGTTTACCGAATATGTTTACGGCAAAAAAGCCTATCAGGATTATATCAACACCATTCACAAAGGAGTGTTGCAATTTGCTCATTTGGCTGATGGTGCTGCTACTGCCGTAAATAATGTGAGCCATGAAAATACCTACGGACGACATGTTTATAAAAAAGGAGCGGATATGGTGCATTGCATTCGTGGCGTTATGGGCGACGAGGAATTTAAGACCAAATGCAAAAGCCTTATGGAAAACTATAAAGCTGCAAACCTCACAACAACTGAATTTAGCTGGCATTTTGGTATTCCAAATGACTATGTAAAACAGATTATAAACGACACAGGATTTGCTCATTTTTCTATTTATAACACCACCACAGTAAACGAAACTAATGCATGGAAAACAACCTTAAACTACAAACAGAAAAAGCGATTTGGGCATCATGTTTATGAAAATATGCCTTACGAAGTTTCTGCATTTGATAAAAATTTTAAAAAACAAATTGTTAAGGTAAATCTTGGAACTCCTCAAACGTTAACATTTAATACGACGAATAAACCCGAATTTATTTGTTTTGATTATGACCAAAAATTTTCGGATGCCATAACGGATGATGTAATTTTAACAGATTCTGTTGGTTCTTATCCGTTTACTTATTCTATGATAACGGTTGATATTACTGAAAACAAGGACACGTCATTGGTTCGTATTGAACATAACTGGGTGTATCCTGATAATTGGTTTATGAATTTACCAAACGTTGTTATTTCAAAAGAACGGTATTGGAAAATAGACGGTATTTTTGACCCTTCGTTTAAGGCTACTGCTACTTTGAATTATGATGGTTTTAAAGCTTCAAATTTTTCATCGGGATGGTTGGATAACCAATTGATGGAGGGGCGTTCGGAGGATAGTATTGTTCTGCTATACCGACCCAGTGCCGAGAGTTACTGGCAAATAGAAACCAATGTGGTAAAAACAATGGGTAACAAGGTAGACAAACGCGGTAGCTTTAAAATAAATGATCTTAAAAAAGGGGAATACACCTTTGGCGTAAAGGGAAAAGAAACTACAAGCGGATATTTTGACATTAAAGAAAAACAACTAAAAATGTATCCCAATCCTGCCGATGAAACCTTGAAAATAGAATGGGCAAGTGCCATTAATCCTGAGCGAATAGATATTTTTAATACCCTTGGGCAAAATGTATTATCTATAAAGGTGGCTAAAGATGCCAAAGCTCAAAAAATTAATACCAAACTTTTAGCAAATGGAAACTACTACGCCAGCATCATTTCGCCTGATTATGGGAAGATTTCAGGTGAGTTTATGATTGCCCGATAGATGTTTATCTATAAAATTCGATAATTCATATAAAATTAGTTAGGTAAGACTAATTATGTGAAAATAATTCTAAATTTGCGCCCATAACTCGTAGATTTAGTTTATGATAAATAATAGCGACAAATCGTTATCAGAAGTACACTCAAGTGTTGATACTACTACTAAAACTACGTTTTGGAAAAAACTATTTGCCTTTCTTGGCCCCGCCTACCTTATTAGCGTGGGGTATATGGACCCGGGCAATTGGGCTACCGACATTGCCGGAGGTAGCCAGTTTGGCTACAGCTTACTTTGGGTTTTATTAATGAGTAATTTAATGGCTTTGTTGCTTCAAAGTCTAAGTGCCCGTTTGGGTTTGGTAAGAGGGCTGGATTTAGCACAAGCTTCCCGTGCTACTTATCATCCTGTTATTAATTATTTCAACTGGTTTTTAGCCGAAATAGCCATTGCGGCTTGTGATTTGGCGGAAGTAATAGGAATGGCCATCGGACTGCAATTGCTGTTTGATTTACCTCTTTTAATTGGGGTGTCCATCACTGTTATTGATACCTTACTTATTTTGGTACTTCAAAAAAACGGCATTCGTAAAATGGAAGCCTTTATCATTGGTTTAATTACCATTATTGGTTTGGCATTTATAGCAGAGTTAATTTTTGCCAAGCCTGATGGGGTAGCTTTAATTAAGGGATTTATTCCTTCGTTGCCAAATTACAGTGCCTTGTACATAGCTATAGGAATTATTGGAGCTACCGTTATGCCGCATAATTTGTATTTACATTCATCTTTAGTACAAACCCGTAAAATTGACCGTTCTAAATCAGGAATTAAAGAAGCTATCAAATTTAATTTTATTGATACTTCCATAGCGTTAAACATGGCTTTGTTTGTAAACGGTGCCATTCTTATTTTGGCAGCATCGGCCTTTTATACCACCGGGCACAATGAGGTTTCTGAAATTCAGGATGCCCACGGTTTGCTAAACGATATTTTGGGAAATAAATTGGCTCCTATTCTGTTTGCAGTGGCCTTAATTGCGGCCGGACAAAGCTCTACATTAACAGGAACCTTATCAGGACAAATAGTAATGGAGGGGTATTTGAATTTGCGTATCCAACCTTGGCTTAGGCGGTTAATCACTCGATTGGTTGCCATATTACCTGCTTTTTTTACCATCTATTTTTTAGGCGAAGGTGCCACCGGACAATTGCTTATTCTTAGTCAGGTAATATTAAGTATGCAATTGGGGTTTGCCATTATTCCGCTCATTCACCTTACCAGCGATAAAAGCAAAATGGGTGATTTTGCTAATAAGGGGTGGGTTAAAGTATTGGCATGGCTTATTGCGATAATTATTGTTTCGTTAAATGTTAAATTAGTAATTAATACCATACAAGGATGGATTGCAGAATCAACCAATCCTGCTGTTTATTATTACACCGTAATTCCTTTAGCCATAGGGGCAGGGGTGCTTTTAGTTTATATTACCTTGTTTCCATTGGTTAAAAAATCAAAAGCCCGCCGCAAGAATGTACCCGACGGATTGCCTCAGGATTTGCAACTTGTAGCTTCCAAATCCTATCAAAGGATAGCAGTCACTGTTGATTTTAGTAGCAGCGATAATGTGGCTATAAGCAATGCCATAGCCCAAGGCGGAAAATCGGCTGAATACATACTGATACACATAGTAGAAACGGCAGGAGCCCGTATGATGGGGCAGGAAATAGATGATTTGGAAACCGAATCGGACCGAAAAAGTTTGGATAAATACAAACTCGATTTAGAAGCACAAGGCTACACCATTTCTGTAAGGCTTGGATTTGGAAACCCTAAACGCAGCATACCCGAAATTGTAAATTCCGAAATCTGCGATTTATTGGTAATGGGAGCCCATGGCCATCATGCGCTTATGGATTTAATTTTTGGAACTACCTTGGATGCGGTAAGGCATAAGGTTAAAATTCCTGTGTTGATTGTTTAATTTTTTTGATTAACTCCTTTGCAGAGTTTCTAATTGGTATTAATGATTATCTTTTCATAATAACTGTTTTCATTATTTACGATTTTGATAAAGTAAAACCCTGAAGCCAATCCGAGATTGGAAACATAAATTTTTAAACCATTTATGTTTAAATTATTTTCAATGGCTAAAAGTTTTCCGGCAGCGTTATACACTTCTATTGATATTTCGACTGACGCATGATTCATTTCTATGCTAAAGTTACCATTATTGGGGTTAGGCAAAATTTTAAAGCTTTTTGACTTCTGTAAATTTATACCGGCCACGTTTATTGCTACTTCCTTGCAGGTTTTGGTATAGCATCCGGCGGCATTCAGCACTTTAAGACAAACCGTATATTTTTTTGAAACGTTGCTATAGGTGTAAGTAAATTCCTTCTTACTTGCTATTGCACTATCGCCATTGCCCAATGCCCAAATATACTTTGTGTTTCCTTTTTGAATGGCATTAAATTCAACCGTATTACTATTTGCGGTATAATTAAAATCAGAAAGAGGATTCTCATTTACTGTTACTGATTTTACAATAGAATCAGAGCATCCGTTGGGCATGGTGGCCACCAAGGTTACATTATAGGTTCTTGAAGTATCTGCAATAGAATAGAGGTGATTGGGCGATTTACGATTCGAAAATTGGCCATCGCTAAATTTCCACTTATAACTTAATTGACCTGCTAACGTAGAGGAGGTATTGGTAAATCTTACGGTATCATTATCGCATACATCCTTTACTTCAAAATTGGGATTAGGGTTTACAAAATGAATAATTTCTGTAACCGTGTCGGCCATATTATCATAATAGGTAATAAGACTTGCCTTATAATTTCCATATTTGGTATACGTATGGCTTACGTCTTTTAAGGAAGAAGAGAAGTTTTTTTCCTTAGAATCCACGTCTCCAAATATCCATTTCACAGAGTCATTATC
>CAMDGU010000034.1 GCA_945897885.1 Chitinophaga pinensis | reverse complement strand
GGAAAAACAGGCAGCGGAAAAACACAGGTATTGGCTGAATTGGCCAAGCTAAATGAACAAGTTATAGACCTTGAAGCTCTTGCACATCACAAAGGTTCAGCCTTCGGGCGCATTGGCGAATTGCCGCAACCCACTACCGAACAATTTGGAAATAATCTTTACAAAATGCTTCAAAATTTTGATGCTCAAAAAACCATTTGGGTAGAAGATGAAAGCCATACCATTGGAACGGTTTTTATCCCTTCCGAATTTTATTATAACTATCGAAAATCTCCCTTGTATGTTTTGGATATTTCGTTTGAAGAACGGCTCAACCATTTGATGACCATTTACGGAAACTACAATGTGCAGGAAATAAAGGAAGCTTATGAACGGATTGGTAAAAAATTGGGGGGACAAAATGTGAAGCTTGCCCTTGAAATGATTGATAACGACGATTTGGTTTCAGCTGCTTCCATTGCCTTAATTTATTATGATAAAGCCTATTCGTATGGCTTGCAAAATAAGGACACACAGGATATTACTTACTTTCCTTTCAAAAAATTTAATGCCCAAAAAATTGCCCAAAAACTATTAGAAAAAGCATGAGTGAAACCATAAGACTAACCCAATTTAGCAGCAGCTCCGGCTGTGGATGCAAAATTCATCCTGAGGAATTGGAAGAAATAATAAAAGACCTGAAAACGGGTGTTTCATACCCCAACTTAATTGTAGGAAACGATAGTTCTGATGACGCATCGGCCATGAAACTGCCCAATGGTGATTTGCTTATTCAAACCTCCGATTTTTTTACACCAATAGTAGATGAACCGTTTCTTTTTGGACAGATAGCAGCGGCTAATGCCCTCAGCGATGTATTTGCGATGGGCGGAAAACCACTTATGGCTAACGCCCTTTTGGGTTGGCCTACCGATAAACTTTCGCCTGAAATAGCCAATCAGGTGTTGCGGGGAGCAATAGATATTTGCAATCAAGTAAATATTCCTTTGGCCGGAGGCCATAGCATAAAAATTCAGGAACCGATATTTGGATTGTCCGTTACTGGAATTTGCAGCCCTTCGCAATTAAAAACAAACAGTGCCGCCAATCCTGGTGACATTATTTATCTTACAAAACCTATTGGAACCGGAATTTTAGCATCGGCTTTAAAAAAAGGAAAACTGAGTGATGACGGGCTAAAGGCCTTACTGAAAATAACCACCAAGGTAAACAGCGAAGGCCTTTTGTTTGGAGATTTAGGTTATGTAAATGCCATGACGGATGTAACCGGCTTTGGATTTTTGGGGCATTTGTTAGAAATGTGCCGAGGAGCCAATTTGGGAGCCGAAGTAATTTCAACATCAATACCTGTGATAGAAGAAGCCAAAGCATTGGCTGCTCAATTCATTATGCCCGATAATACCTACCGCAACTGGAATGCTTTTGAAAAACAAACGACCAATCTTCCTGCAGAATTATTTGCTTTGGTAAACGACCCGCAAACCAATGGCGGATTGATGGTAGCTGTAGATTCAAGTTCTACCAATAATTTTGAAGCTTTTTGTAAAGAAAATGAAATCCAGATTTTTAAGATTGGGGGTTTTATTAATGGAGAAGGGGTTAATTTTATTTAAAACAATTTAACACAATACCAATTTATCAATTTTCAATAAATGAACGATATACTCAAAGCCGACTTAAAAAGCCTTAAAGGTGATTTAATACTTTTTAAACCTTCGATAAAAGAAGTATCGCGGGATATTATAAAAGAAGGATTATCGGAATACCCGATTTTTATAGCACATCAGGTAAAAATTCCAATTGGTGAAATAATATTAGACCACGCTGAATTGGCCATGAGCTGGAGCATAAGTGCCTCTACGATTGAAGAGTTTATGGAGCATAAACTTATTGAAGCCGGTAAAGATGAACTGTTTAAAACCAGCTACAAAGACCCTGAAAAAAATATCTGTATTTTTATAATTTCAGAAGGAGGAGCCAGTTTTGTGTTTGTGCCTTACGAAATAAGTATACTTCCCGAAGAAAATTAATTTTTAACTCTCCTTCGCCCAATTCCCTCTGTCCATAGCGGAAAATTGCCAAGGAGCCCCATTATTTTCAAGGTTGGTAAACATACCGTTTAGTTCAGTCGGAGCTTCTGATTTTTCCATTACCAAATACTGGCGCATGTCGTAAATAATTTCCATAGGATTTATTTGAACCGGACAAGCTTGCACGCAGGCATTGCAAGTGGTGCAGGCCCAAAGTTCTTCAGCAGATATATAACTGTGAAGGTCTTTATCATCTTTAAAATCGTTGCCATGTTTGTCAATGTTTCTGCCCACTTCTTCCAATCGATCACGCACCTGCATTACCACACGGCGAGGTGACAATAATTTGCCGGTAGTATTGGCCGGGCAATCGGAGGTGCAACGGCCACATTCGGTGCATGAATAGGCATCCAGTAAGTTTTTCCAACTCAGGTCAAAAACATCTTTTACCCCAAAACTGGTAGGTGGTTCATAGCCATCAGGCGGCTGGGCCGATGGATCCATCATTAAGGTAACTTCCTGCTGAACGGAAGCCATATTTTCAAACTTTCCTTTAGGGTTTAAACTGGCATACCAAGTATTAGGAAACGCAGTAATAATATGAAAATGCTTGGAAAAAGGAAGGTAGTTGAGGAATAGTAAAATGCCAACAAGGTGACTCCACCAGGCAAACCGTTCCATAGAATGTAATGCCGAAGCATCCATGGTTTCAACAAAAGGAGCAAACCACATACTTACGGGCAACCATGCTTGACTTTGCAATTCCACATCGGTAATGTTCATTATCAAAACAGCTCCCATCAATACCAATTCAATTACCAATATTAAGGTAGCATCTTTTAACGGAAACCCTTCCAAATCAGGATGACGCAATCGTGGAACTTTGGTAATATATCTTCTAACTAAAAAAGCAACGGCAGCTATAAAAACTCCTAAGGCCAAAACCTCAAAAAATCCAATCAGAAAAAAATAAAAATCACCCAAGTATACTTCAAAAAAACGGTGGGTTCCGGCTGCTCCATCTATAAAAATTTCTAAAACTTCCAAATTAATAAGAATAAATCCTACATAGATAAGAATGTGAAAAAATGCCGAAACAGGTCGGTCAAACATCCGTTTTTGGCCCAAAGCCATCAAAGCCATATTTCGCCAGCGAGCCGCTTTGTTGTCAGTTAAGTCTTGGTCTTTTCCCAAAAGAATATTGCGGCGAATTTTACCAATGTTTTTTACAAAGAAATAAACGGCTGTGCCAAAAAGAATTAAGAAAACTACCTGCGAAATCATGAATAAAAATTAAGGTGTTTCAAACCAACAATAATTTTAATAAAATTACAAGGGAACGAAAAATTAAAAGATTCTTTCGTAAAATTGAACCATCATGCCAATAGATATTCCAGGGGTTTATGTAGAAGAAATAAGTAATTTTCCTCCTTCGGTTGCTCAAGTTGAAACTGCAATTCCTGCATTTATAGGTTTTACCGAAAAATCTAAAGATGGACAAGGGAAGAGTTTGAAAAATAAACCACAACGTATTACCAACATACTGGAATATGAACTTTATTTTGGAGGTGCTTTTGCCCAAACGTATACCATTACTGTAATTGAAAATAATGGTTCAAAGAATATAACCTATACTCCAAAATCGGCCAAAAATTATTTTTTTATGATGCATTGAGATTGTATTTTGAAAATGGTGGAGGGCCTTGCTATATTATTTCCATTGGAAATTATACAAGTAGCGTAAACTTAAATTCATTTAGTAATGCCCTTAATACAATTGATACTTGTGATGAAAGCACCATAATTGTTTTTCCTGAAGCAGTAAATTTAACCATGAGCAATTATGGAATTTTAATTCAATCTGCTTTAACAAAATGCGCTAAGTGGGAAAGCAAATTTTTACTAACAGATGTGTTGTCAAAAAATTCGGTGGATGGTTTTAGACAAAGTATTGGAGTGGAAAATTTGAAGTATGGTGCTGCTTATCTTCCTGGCCTCAACACAAATTACAAGGGAAAAGTAAACACTGCTAAATCTTTAGTTTTACACTATGACCAAAACCAAAATAAACTTCAATATCATAATAAATTATTGAATGATCCATCTATTCCGCCTGCATTTTTAAATGAAATATTGAATGCTATAAAAATAAATAATCTGCCAGCATCTTCAGCCATTGCCGGGGTTATTTGTGAAATGGACAGGAACAGAGGGTTTTGGAAAGCACCTGCAAATGTTTGTTTAAATGGTATAAAAAATTTAACGGAAAATATAACAGTTCAAGAACAAGAAAATTTAAATGTTGATCCTGCACAAGGTAAATCAATAAATGCAATTCGGTTTTTTACCGGAGATGGAAATATGGTTTGGGGAGCCAGAACTTTGGCCGGCAATGATAATGAATGGCGTTATATTCCTGTGAGAAGAAGTTTTCAACTTATTGAGAAATCTATTGAAAAGGGGATTGAGTTTTTTGTATTTGAACCTAATGATGCCAATACCTGGGCCAGAATAAAAGCAATGATTGAAAATTATTTAACGTCATTGTGGCGGCAAGGTGCATTGCAAGGGGCCAAACCTGAACATGCCTTTTTTGTAGCCATTGGTTTAAGTATTACTATGACATCCTTAGATATTTTAGAGGGGAAATTAAATGTTGTTGTAGGGTTAGCATTAGTTCGCCCGGCAGAATTTATTATTCTTAAAATCCAACATAAAATGCAAGACGCCTAAAAAACGCTAGAATACCCAACCAATAGAGACAGTGCGAAGAAGAAAAAAACTGAGCAAAGGGTTGTAAACCTCTGTCTTCTGTTTCTGACTGAACAAAACCGACGGATTCATGATATTTTAGTTTTTCCTTGCTTGCACCTCCTAATAAGGAAGTTTCTATGGTAAAAACCAGTTCTTTAATCGGGCAAATACTTAATCCTGTAAACGCCTGAATGCCAATTCCCCTTTGAGTATGATTGACATGAGAAGGGCTGCTACTAGTAAAACGGCCATAGGAATAGTATTCATACTGATTAAAAAAAGTTGTAAAATCTAATCCTGAATACAACCGTAATTTTTCTCTTTTGGTTTTAAAATACCGAAACTCTATCCCGGCACTTGTGTTTATTTCCCTTATATTTCTTTGCGAGTTATAACCAGAGTAAAAATCATCATCCATTGAATATTGATAAAAACTTTGATTTCCTCTGAAATAAAATTTTTCATAAATACGGTACTTATAGATGATATGAGCCCCAGTAATTGTTGTTTTTATAAAATTTGAATTATAAAAATCGAAAGGCATGGTCGAAATTTTTACAACCGAAATATCAAGTTCATTTTTTAAAACCTTTTGCTGACCAAAGGAAACAGAAGAAATAAGTAAAAAAAGAAAGCTTAAAAATTTGTTCATCAATAAACAAATTTAACCATAAATAGATTACTCCAAACCGGTTCGCTCAGTAAATGCAGCAAAACTGGTTTTCACTATTTCATCCTCAGGATAATCCAGCAATAGAATTTTATAGGTTTCCAAAGCTTTAAGATAATATTGGTTTATTTCCCATTTTATTGCTTTTGCTATTCTATTCAATCTGGCATCCTGTATTTCTCTAAACTCATCTTCAAATTCTTTTTTTGTTTTTTCCTCATCAATTAAGGCTTGCTTTATCACCATTTTGCTTTTTAGCAACTTTGAACCATCTGTGCGGCGTTCGTATATCAATAGAATCAAAGTTTTTTTAACCAAAAAATAGGTATTGATATTGTTAAACCAAAACTCGTCGCCATTTACATCCAAATCCAAAAGCACATTTTTTTTATCGGTAATCAACTGCATATTTATCATTTCGGTGTTGATACTGCTTACCCATCTTACCGGCAGTTGCTCGTAACTAAATATTCGAATGGTATCGGGCATGGTTATCATAAAATCATCGCCACGGCTAGGTGCTCCGGGTATCCCTTTTTCGGTTGATTTCATTTCACCTTCATGACTTTTTAGTTCTTTTAAAATATAGGCCATGTACCGCTGATACTCGCTATCTAATGTTTTTCCCAAACCTTCAGAAAGTTCCTTTCCGGTGATGTAGCCTTTCTTTTTTACTTCATACAGTTTTTTTGAATCATCAGAAACTACCAATAATGCTTTGTCGCCTAAAAACACACGGTCTGTAGGTTCTATCGTTTCGTTCTTTTTTATTTTGCCGGTTACGGTGGTTCCCTTTTTATAAACCGTAACATTGCCCGACACCCATTCTACTTTTACCTTTTGGGCTTGTGCCGTGGCACAGGTAATAATGAGGATAAAGGTTATATATTTTTTAAACATGTTTTAAATTTAATGGTGCATTGGTCCCGTAAGGAAATATGTACTAGTTTTATATTTTTTGTTCAGCCACTTAACCAGCGTATCGTAAAAATACAGCATATCAACTGTGAGCAATACCGGAACAATAAACGGTGATGTACTTAGTTTAATATTGAATTGCTTGAAAAGGTAAATGCAAACCAATACCAATAAAAAGGTGGTAACAAATTGAATAAGTTTGGCATAAAAATGATACCACAAATGCTTGTGAACATAATGCCTTATGAAAATAAAATTATGTAAAAAACAAATAAAGAATCCAAACACCCAATCTAGCCATGCCGGGGTTTTAGATACATATTTTTGTTTTAAAATCATGTTTATAATATTAGCTTGAATAGCTATTCCGTAGGTATCAGGAAATTTACGGCCAACAAGTTTTTCATTTAACGGAGTATAAAAATAATCATCTAAAATCGGATTGGCATTGCAATCTGATCCAAAAAAACCAACAAGTACTATTTTGCCTTTCAAAAATCCTTTAGGAAAATTATCATTTTCAATATCATTCCCGTTAAAGTGATGCAGTGCATTTAAATTTCCTTCATAATTTATAAGTTCAAAGGGTTTGTTTCGTTCAACAAATTTTTGTGCTTTGGCGGAGTCAAAAAGCTTTACAATTTCCAATGAAAATGGATTAATCTCCACGCTATTATCTTTGTCTTTGGTCCTAAAATACCGCACAGTTTTATCCATAGAGGTAATCATTAAATTGGCATAACCTTCGTTTTTTGCTCCCAATCCTTCATAGGATGAAATGTATTCGTTTTTAACCTCTTTTTCCCCTTCATTATTTTTAAACTTTGAAGCCAAAACCAATTTGGCCGTATGTGCAAAAGCAACTTTTAGCAAACTATCGGCAATAGGATCTTTAGGGCCTTCAAAAATAAAATCAACTCCGACAACAGCAGGCTTTTCAGTATTTATTTTATTAATTAACGCGGCAATTTCCGATCGGCCTCTATCGGCCGCATTTATTAAAACGATATCGTTTGATATTTTGGCTTCAATTTCTGATTTCTTTGGGTTTTTTCCTGAGTATATAATGTCCGTAATTTCAATATCGTTAAGGCTACTTCCTAAGATATTGAAGAAATGTAAATTTAAAGGATTTAAGGCAAAAAATGCAATACAAACAAACACGAAAACCGTTGAGAGAAAGGCGTCGCGAACTAGGAGTGTAGGGTGTTTTTCGGGCATTGGTTTGTTAGGGTAATAGTTTGAATTTGAGGTAACAAAAATAAGAGGCTTTTGATTATCGTTTTTCGGATTGTTCCAACAAGTTTGTTTTTTTTAACTTGATTTTTTATAATTGGAAATCCTTATGCAATAATAATGAAATTAAGTAATTCTAGGATTGGCAGTATTTGTACCACTTTACTGGTTTTCTTTACTCTAAATTTAAGGGCTCAACTAAAAGAAACCTTTGATGACGGCAGTTTTTTAACCAATCCACAATGGATTGGCGATACTTCAAAATTCAAAGTAGTTGGAGGTAAACTTCAGTCACAAAGTTTGGTATTAAACGATAAGTTTTTTCTTTCTACGGTTTCCAAATCCGTTGAAAATACCCAATGGGAGTTTTTTATAAACCTCCAATTTAATACCTCATCTACCAATTATGTGGATGTTTTTCTAACTTCAGATTCAGCCAATTTATTAGGTAATAATTCGGGTTATTTGGTCAGAATTGGCACTTCAAGCGATAATATAAGTCTGCTTAAAAAGGTTGGAAATATTTATACTTCGTTACTTAATGGCAAAGCAGGAACTACCAATCATTCAAGCAACACATTTAAAGTAAAAGTTACTTTCGATACCAAACGAAAATTTACGCTATGGCATGATAGTGCAGGATTGGGCAATAACTTTATACCTGAAGGTTCTATTTGGGATACAACCCTTATTCGGTCTAATTATTTTGGAATTTTAATAAAACAATCTACCGCCAGTTTTTATAACAAGCATTTTTTTGATGATTTTTATATTGGGAAAATAAATACGGATACTACAAAACCATTTGTGAAAAGCGTTGAAATAAAAAGCCCTGATACGATGCAAATTTTCTTTTCCGAGAAACTTCATTTGGCTTCTTTAAACCTATTAAATTTTGATATAGATAATACCATAGGCAATCCATTTAGCAGCCGATTCATTTCAGCCGATAGCTCGGTTATTGAAATATCGATGGTAAACAGTTTGGCGGCCAATTCAAGTTATAATTTTAAGATAAAAAATTGCAAAGACAAGTCTGGAAATCAGTTAAAGGATACGCTCTTTCAACTTAAATGGTTTCAGACAGAAAAGCCTCAAAAAAATGATATTGTGATTCATGAACTGATGCCCGACCCTGACCCAGTGGTTGGGTTGCCAAAGGAAGAATATGTTGAATTATACAACCGTTCCGATAAAATATTGCAACTGCAAAACTGTGTTCTATCCGATAATACTTCAGGTGGTAAACTTCCCTATTTTATCTTGGAACCGGATAGTTTTATAATTCTTTGCGAAGCAGGAAATGAAAGTTTATTTACCCATTTTGGCAAAACTTTGGGATTAAAAGGATTCCCGTCGCTTAACAATTCAGGAGATGCGCTTTTTTTAAAAAATGCTGATGGGCAATTAATTCATAGCGTAAAGTATGATTTAGCAAATTATGGAGACAAAATAAAATCGGATGGCGGCTGGAGTTTGGAAATGATGGATAATGAAAATCTCTGTAACCCATTTAATTTTAAAGCATCATTTGCTGCCATTGGAGGAAGTCCGGGTAAAATAAATTCAGTGAAGAAATTGAATCCCGACAATGAAAAACCGTTTATAAAAAAAGTAACAATTAAATCGGATTTGGTAGTTCAGTTGGTATTTAATGAAACCATTGACAGTTTAAAAGCCTCCAATATAGGGAATTTTCAAATTACCGAAAACGTTATTTCAAGTATTTGGGTTACCAGGGAAATACTAGAATTACAGATTGTTCAACCATTACTCCCCAATAAATTTTATACCCTAACTGTAAAGGGAATAATGGACAATTGCAATAATGTTGCCGATACAAGTTTTCTAGTAATTATGGCCGAAAAACCAAAATCCGGTGATATCTTAATCAATGAAATATTATTTAATCCAACCGCGGGCGGTGCTGATTTTATTGAGATTTACAATAGAACCAACAAAATTCTTTCTTTAAAAAATCTCATACTTTATAACTGGGATAATAATAAGCAGCCCAATGATATTACCCTAGTTGATACTTCAGGGGCGGTAATTTTGCCCCATTCATTTGTGGTTTTTACTTCCAATCCTTCTTGGGTTTCTGAATACTATAAAAAGTGTGATTCAACAGTTTTTTTTAAAGTATCACCGCTGCCAACTATGGCCGATGATGCCGGATATATAAGGTTGACTGATGAAACAAAAACCATTATCGATGAATTGGGTTACAGCAAATCCATGCATTTTCAATTGCTTTCCAATTTTGAAGGCGTTTCCTTGGAACGGATTAGTTATGATGTTTCATCAGCAGAAATTTCAAACTGGACTTCGGCAGCTGCCACAAGTGGTTTTGCTACTCCGGGGTTAGTTAATTCACATTCGTTATTGGTAAATAAATCGGAGGATTGGTTAAGCATTTCACCAACCTTGTTTTCGCCCGATGAAGATGGTGTAGATGATTTGGCTTCGTTTACCATTCAGGCCACCTCACAAAATCAGCAAGCAACGCTTATTATTTTTGATTCGTATGGAAAATTGGTAACTACCTTGGTTAATAATTCCCCAATCGGTATTAGTCAAACTTGGTTTTGGGACGGAATGGATAAAGATGGAAAAAAAACCGTCATTGGAATTTATATCGTTTATGCGGAGCTATATGGCCTGGACGGTAAAAAGCATGTGAAAAAGAAAACGGTGACTGTGGGAGGAAAATGAGAATTAGGAAATTTTTCGCACGGAGGAATGGAGGAACGAAGGTTATGAGTAATGGAAAATAAATTTCTTCTCCGAGTTTCTTTGTGCCTCCTTGCGATACCTATAAATAAAAATTATTCGTTAATTCAACATAGTCATCTGAATAACCCAAGCCTTTGCCTTTTCGGATATAAAATTCTTTAGCCTCAAAACTTGATTTTTTATTTAAAAATTCAATTAATATGCGCTCGATGGGTTTATCGGGGTAGGAAATAACATTGGTAATTCGTGATGGAAACAAGTTGTATTTCTCGGCAGTTTTTATCCAATCATTTGAAGTGTAGAATGGAATAATTAAGGAAATTTTTCCGGATTTAGTTAATAGCAATTTTGAATTTTTAAAAAAATCATCGGCAGTTAATGTATCTGTATGCCGGGCATTATGGCGAGCTTTTTCCGGAGCCGGTGTACTTTTACTAAAAAAAGGAGGATTACTGATAATATGATCAAAATGATTTTGATAGTTTAAACCAAAATTTTGAAAGGCAATACATTCCGCTTCCAATCTTTCACTCCAAGCGCTTTGTTCAAAATTTTGAGAAGCTTCATGTATTGAATCTTCATCAATATCAATGGCTTTTATATGGGCTTCTGAATTTTTTTGAGCCATCATTAGAGCAATAATTCCACTTCCGGTTCCAATATCCAAAATAGTTTGAGAATTTTTTACATCGGCCCAAGAACCTATAATTACAGCATCGGTTCCTACCTTCATGCTACTGTTGGCATGGCTTACAGAAAATTGTTTGAACCGAAAAATCATTTTACAAATCACGTATAAAAAAGCCGTTTATCTAAAAATATAATATTTTTATAGTACTATGTATTGCATAGTACAATTTTAAACACATATCTTTGCATCACAATTTAGTTGTTTTGTTAAACAGCTACTAAGCCACAGATTTATCTAAATTGAAAAGTTAAAGACAAAATGAACGTAGAAAATACCATATCACAAATGCGGAAAGGAATACTGGAATACTGTATTCTGGCCGTAATAAATCGCGGGGAAATTTATGCCTCCGATATTTTAACCGAATTGAAAGAAGCCCATTTAATAGTGGTGGAAGGAACCTTATATCCTTTACTTACACGCTTAAAAAATGCCGGACTTTTGGCTTACACATGGAAAGAATCGCAGCAAGGGCCACCGCGAAAATATTTTTTATTAACGGATGAAGGTCGCAATTTTTTAAAAGAACTGGATGAAACTTGGAAGGATTTAAATTACTCAGTAAACAAAACAACTCAAAAATAAAACAACCCTAAAAATGGATAAAATAATAACAATTAACCTGGGCGGCTACGCTATTAAAATGGAAGAAGATGCTTATGAAGCTCTAAAACCATACATCCGCCAAATTGAAGAAACCTTTGCCAATACTGAAAATGGCAAAGAAATTATTAACGATATTGAAGCCCGATTGGCTGAAATGCTGATGGAGCGAACTGAAGGAAAAGTGTCCGCTACTATTGAGGATGTTGAATTTGTGAAAAAAGCGATGGGAAATCCGGGTGAATTTAAAGAAAGTCAATCGGAAGAAAGCCCGAAGCAATCCTCCACGCCAAATGATACTGTAAAAAAACGCTTATATCGCGATACTGATAATAAGGTTTTTGGGGGTGTATGTTCAGGTATTTCAAATTATTTTGATATAGACCCAACCATTATTCGCTTAATTTGGGTTGGGTTATTGTTTTTCTTTGGGTCAGGCTTTCTGCTTTATTTTATTCTTTGGGTAATTGTGCCTGAAGCGGTTACCACAGCTCAAAAACTAGAAATGAAAGGCGAAGCTCCTACGCTTGACAATATTATAAATCGTGTTAAAACCGAAGCCGGAAAAGTAGAGCAAAACCTAAAAGCGCAAAATTTTGGGCAACGAATTGGTGATATCTTCGGCAGTCTTTCTCCGGTATTTTTAACCCTATTTAAAGGCTTTGCTATATTTATTGGACTGTTTGTTTTAATTATTTTATCAGGTGTTCTTGTAGCTCTTTTTACCGGTGGAGCGGGTTTTATAAGTCACTACAATAATTTTTCAGTTATTAATATTCCTAATTTTTTCAATGCGGGTTGGGAATTTTTAACCTTTAAAATTTTAGTGGGTTTGTTTATTTGTATTCCGCTTTTCAATATTCTTACCGGGCTGTTAAAATTTGCTTTTAATACTCAGGTAAATTACAAACCCATTCGCCAGGTATTAAGCTGGATATGGGTTGCCACTATTCCATTGCTTATTTACTTTGTATACACCGGGGTTAAAAATTTTAAATCTTACGAAACAGTTTCAACTGAAAAAACTGAAAATATAGCTTCTCCCTTGCTTATAAAAAGTACATTTAATGAAGAGAATTACATGTTTAATGGAATTGATGTAAGAATATCTTCCTCGAATGATAGTTTGGTACACATTACCACCACACAATCTGCCAATGGACGAAATGCATCGCAAGCCCGTGAAATGGCAGAAAGAAATGGAGCAGGATATACCATTTCAGGAAATGAACTTATTCTAAAAACGGGCGATTATTTTCAAAAGTCGGGGTTGTTTCGCCGTCAAAAGGTTGAATTTTTAATTGAAATTCCCAATGGAAAATCGTTTTCACTGGATAAATCATTTCAAAAAACTCCGGGATTAGGTGTAACTGCAGAAGGCAGCAACGTAAGTTATTATTACAACGATGAAGATGATGCCAACAAAGCCCTACTTTTTTTGAATGGAGCTTTGTATTGCCCTTCTTGTCCTGATTCTATTCCACCACGAAGTTCAGGTTTGCATAATTATTCTAACTTTAGTCAGATAGAAGTGGAGGGTATGGTGGATGTAGAAATACGTCCCGGAACTACCTACTCCATTCAAAAATCGGGGCCTGCCAATGTTATAAAACACATGGACATTTGGCAATCGGGCAATGTATTGTCAATAGATATGGATGAGGATTATTTTAATTTAAAAACCCATCCAAAGGTTATCATAACCATGCCGGAATTAATACGTCTCAAACTTTCAGGTGTTGCTGATTGCAAAACGGGGCATTTTGGTGGAGAAGAATTGTTTGTGGAGCTAAACGGAGCTTCTATGGCTATTTTGGATGCAGAATATTCGCGAATTGATTTGAATATGGCCGGAGTGTGCCGGGTAGATTTATCAGGGAAATCAAAATCATTGAATTGTGAAATTTCAGGAAGTTCGCATTTGAATGCTGAAAAACTGACGATGGAAGCAGCCCGAGTTAATTTATCGGGTGTATCTGAAGCCACGCTTGGACTTTCTAAAACCATAACCGGAGGAATTTCAGGAGCTAGTAAGTTATTTTACACAGGCAATCCCACCTTGCAGGTTACTAATAACGGGGTGAGTGAGGTTAAACAAATTGAGAAGTAGTTATAAATTTATAGCTAATGGTTTAAATAGTTAGTTATCGATTTATAATTCAAAAACATTTCCAAAGTTTCAAACTTTGAAAATGTTAAAAGAAACTACTTTTGCATCATGTCCTTCTATCCTCCCTTTTTAAGCAAAGGTGATAAAATAGCCATAGTAGCAACAGCACGCAAAACCAACCTTGAAGAATTACAGCCATTTATTGCTATGGCAAAAAATGCAGGATTTGAAGTGGTTTACACACCGAATCTTTTTGAATCGGAGAGGCAGTTTGCCGGAACAGACGAACACCGTGCAGCCGATTTTCAACATTGGCTGAACACTGCTGAAGTAAAAGCTATTTTATTAGCACGTGGTGGCTATGGCACTGCGAGAATGGTAGATGGAATTGATTTTTCTAACTTTATTGAAAATCCAAAGTGGCTAATAGGGTTCAGTGATTTTACCGTGATTCATACTCAGGTAAATTGCCGCTATAAAATACCAACATTGCACGCTGCCATGCCGGCTTTTTTAAAGCCTGACAGCAAACCGGAGGTGGTAAAATCTTTCACAGAAATGTTTGAGGTTTTGCAGGGAAATATGCCAACCTACCAAATGCCCGAACATCCTTTAAATAATTCGGGCAATTGCAATGGAACTTTGGTTGGAGGAAACTTATCTGTTATTTATTCTACTATGGGTTCGGTTTCTGAAATTGACACCACAAATGCCATCCTATTTTTAGAAGATTTGGATGAATATCTGTACCATATCGACCGCATGATGGTATGCCTGAAACGAGCCGGAAAACTAAATTCATTGTGCGGAATTATCGTTGGCCACATGAACGATATGCACGATAGGGGAACGCCTTTTGGCAAAACGGCTGAAGAAATTATAAAGGAACATACCGAAGATTTGGGCATCCCAAGCTATTTTAATTTAGATGCGGGACACATGCGGATGAACCATCCTTTAATATTTGGTACCCAAGTAAAAATTGAAAATAATTGCCTTATTTTTGGCACGTCTCATTAACAAGTGAAAGTCGCAGTAAAACAGTTCGCTATATTTTTTGTAATAGGTTGCTCAGCCGTTGCGCTCGACTTTGTGGTATACAATTATGTATTAGAATGGTTATGCCCCGGCTGTGCTGATGAAACTAATTTTAAAAAATACTTTCTAAATTTTAACAGCGCTGATTTGGCTAAAGCTGCCGGATTTATGTGCGGCTCCATGTATACCTATTACATGAATAAGCGGTTTACCTGGAAAAAGAAAGATCGCAACAATCGCCGTTTGGCACGTTTTTTTGCTCTTTACGGTATTTCGTTTGTGATGAATATTTTAGGAAACAAATGGGCATTAAGTTGGCCTGATGAATTGGTTCCTTTTATAAAAGTGAAGGATTCAGCCTTTTTATTTGCTACGGGTTTAAGTGTTGTTATAAATTTTTTAGGACAAAAACTTTGGGTTTTTAATCCTGATGTATCATTTACAGCAAAGGTTAAGAAACGATTGTCGTCTTCTAAATAATTCTCTAATTTTGGATAAGCAACTTCTTATTTTGCATTTGGGAAGTAATATGAGCAACCGCATGGATTATTTAAATACTGCTTTAATAGTATTAGAATCGGCGTTTGGAAAAGCTTTAAAAACTTCAAGTGTTTACGAAACCAAGGCTTGGGGAAATACCCATCAAGCTGATTTTTTGAATCAGGCAGCTATTTATGAAACTGCTATTTTACCCCAAACTATTTTAAAAATAATTAAAATATTGGAAACAGAAATTGGCAGAAAACTCCGTGAACATTGGCATAAACGTGAAATAGACATTGATATTATTTTTTATGGGAATGAGATTGTGAAGGAACAAAATATAGAGATTCCTCATGCCCAAATGCACAACCGAAGATTTGTTTTGGTGCCTTTAAACGAAATTTGTCCGGAGTATATTCATCCTTTGTTTAATAAAACCGTTGCTGAATTATTAAGGCAATCTACCGATAATTTAAACGTAGAAAAATGGAACAAACCCTAAATCCGTTTCCTTTATATTGTTTACCCTCAGTTGGATTTATTTTCAAGTTATCGGCTATACCCGGCGCTGAAATTTTATTGGGTGAACGGTTTAACAAACAAACCTATCGCAGCCGGTTTGAAATAGGGGGTCCGCAAGGTCGTCAATTATTAAGTATTCCTTTGGTTCATAAAAGCACTCATGCTTCCACAGCTGAAGTGCAAATAGATTACTCCCAAAACTGGAATGTAAAACATTGGCGAAGTATAGAAACAGCCTATCGCCGGGCTCCGTTTTTTGAGTTTTATGCTCATTATTTTGAACCGCTTTTTATCAAAAAGTATTTCCTATTGGCAGAGTTAAATTTGGAAGCCATCCAAATAGTTATAAGAATACTAAAGCTTAAAATTTCTGTGGAACTGAATACTGACTATAAGGAAACATTAAAGCCTTCAAATTTTCAATCTTCTAAGGATTACAATCAGGTTTTTATTGAAAAAAATGGCTTTTTGGCAAACCTTAGTATTTTGGATTTAATTTTTAACGAAGGTCCGTCTTCCAATGATTACCTATAATTTTTTTTACTAATGCTCTTAAAATTTCGCCGACTCGAAAATCTTCATATTTTACTTTGGTTGCTTAAAGATTTTTGCTGGATTTCTGACTATAAAATTTTGGGATTGATAATGATTGTCCCAACCATATTAGTCGCCATTTTTATAACTTATAGCTACCGCAGTATAGCGGTAGAATTGTGGCATAATTTGGCCATTGTATGTTGGATAAGCGCCAATAGTATTTGGATGATTGGGGAGTTTTATTTTGAAGATACCACACGGCCGATTGCTCTGATTTTCTTTTACCTTGGATTTATGGCTGTAGGCTATTATTACTTAATAAATGAACCATTTTGGAAAAGGAGAAAATCAAACACGATGTTTTAAACCAAGTTGTTCGCAGCCAAATATTCAGCTATTTGAACGGCATTGGTTGCAGCACCTTTTCTTAAATTATCAGATACAATCCACATATTTAAGGTTTTGGGTTGCGATTCGTCTCTTCGTATTCTTCCTACAAAAACATCATCTTTTCCTTCAGCATTCATAGGCATTGGATAAATTTGATTGGCAATATCATCCTGCACTGTAATGCCCGGAAAGTTTTGTAAAAGGTTTAAAATTTGCGGAATATCAAATTCATTTTCAAATTCAATATTTACCGATTCAGAATGACCGCCCATAACAGGAATTCTCACTGTTGTTGCCGTTAATTTAATGGAATCGTCGCCCATTATCTTTTTGGTTTCGTTTACCATTTTCATTTCCTCTTTGGTGTATCCATTTTCCATAAACACATCAATTTGCGGAATTACATTAAGGTCTATTTTATATTTATAAGCCATTTCACCGGCTGCTTCACTGCGCTCGTTCATTAATTGGTTTACGGCTTTAATACCTGTTCCGGTAACGGATTGGTAGGTAGAAACAACTACACGCTTAATTTTTAAAACATCGTGCAATGGTTTTAAAGCCACCACCAATTGGATGGTACTGCAATTTGGATTAGCTATAATTTTATCGCTTTTGTTCAATACATTGGCATTCACTTCAGGAACCACCAATTTTTTAGAAGGGTCCATTCTCCATGCAGATGAATTATCAATAACAGTCGTTCCAACTTCGGCAAACAAGGGAGCAAATTCTGCAGAAACACTTCCTCCGGCTGAAAAAATGGCAATATGTGGTTTTTGAGCGATGGCATCAGCCATACTCACTATCTTAAATTCTTTGTTTTGAAAATTTATGGTATTTCCAATAGATTTTTCGCTGGCTACCGGAATTAATTCTGACACAGGGAAGTTTCGTTCTTCCAATACTTTAAGCATGGTGCTACCTACCAAACCTGTGGCACCAACAACGGCAACTTTATACATTATGACTAATTAAATTGAGTTTTTAAATGAAGTTCAGGAATTTTTTTCCCGTTCATATTTCCAAGTAAATTTAGTTTGTCCAAAAGGTCAGAAAATTGCTCAAATCTTAAGGATTGTGGTCCATCACTTAATGCTTTTTCGGGATTATTATGAACTTCTATCATTAATCCATCAGCACCTGCTGCTACTGCAGCCAATGATAGGGGACCAACGATTTCTCTATTTCCAGTAGCCTGACTTGGGTCGGCTATTATTGGCAAATGACTTAATTGTTTTATTAAAGGTATTGCGGCAATATCCATAGTATTACGGCTCGTATTATCAAAGGTTCTTATACCTCTTTCACACAAAATAACCTGTTGGTTTCCGCCCATTAAAATATACTCAGCAGCCAATAACCATTCTTCAAGCGTAGCATCCATGCCTCGTTTGAGCATAACTGGTTTATCTGTTTTACCCAATTCCTTCAAAAAATGGTAGTTTTTCATGTTTCGAGCACCAATTTGAATAATATCGGTGTAAGGATATATGGTATCTAGTAAACTAAGGTCAAGAACTTCGGTTATAATAGCCATATCATATTTCTGAGAAACTCCCCTTAATAATTTAAGACCATCTTCCATTAAGCCCTGAAAAGAATAAGGTGATGTTCTTGGTTTATAGGCTCCCCCCCGCATTATTTTAATGCCTTTATTAGCCAAAAAATTTGCTATGGCATAAAGTTGCTCTTCTGATTCTACAGCACATGGGCCGGCGATTATAGCTAAATCATTGCCACCAATTTTAATGCCATTCACTTCCACAAGGGTTTGTGGTTTTTCAAGTGTTTTTTTTGCTAATGGATATGCATTAGTCAATGCCATGATTCGATATTAAGTTTTAATTTTTGAATAAGTGACTCTAAATTTTAAAGCTTTGTAATTTGGTAATCGGGTATTATCCAAAATCAATCGCTTTGGGGTTATTGGTTTGTCACTTGGTATAGCAACATAGAAGCCTTTGTTAAGGTTTTCGCCACTTAATAAATACTGATCAAGCAGGTATTGCAGATGACGAGTAAATCGTATGGTGTACTCACCTGTAAGTGAGTTGTATGTTCCTCCATATAAAGAATATGCTCCTATTGTGGGATCTATAAAATCGATAAAATCAAGAATAGGACTATTTTCATTTGTCGTTTTATCCGGCTGAAAAAGAAATAGACGCGATGGTAAACTGTAATTTGAACTTACCGTTCCATTTTTAGGTGTTAAAACCAATGCCGCTTCATTAATAACTACTCGTTCATTGGTAGTATTTTTTACTAAATTTAATAAATGAGGAATTTCTATTTTGGTTTTACAACCTCCCATAGATTGAACATAGGTAGTATTATAATGTTTACCGGGATTTGCAAACTGATTTAGTAAATTTGAATTTATTTGTTTTCTATCGTAGATATTATAATTTTCACAAATGTTGTTAAAGACAAAAGCATGTTGCATAGTGTCATTGTAATTCACTACAAGTTGCGAGTTGCCTGAGAAAAAATCAACACCAACTATAGCTCCCTGTCCACTTGATATACCCCCTTTCTGAGGTATCAAAACAATTCCTTTTAAGAAAGCTTTGAAAGATGCCACTGTGCTATAAACGCTTGGATTGGCATTTGCCAAATCTTGCCCAACTTTATTTGATAGTTTAATTAATAATCCAGGAGCCTTTTTAATATTTTTTGTTCCAATTCTTAAGTTTACGCTATCCTTTAAATTTATAGCACCACTCCAAGTTCCTATTTCTGCACCTAATGGTGCTTTGTGATTAGAGAAATATTTCTTACCATCCTCTATAGTTTCATTCAGATAGTAAATATTTAAGAACTGAGTTGAATTGGTATTACCATAATTATAATCCTTATCCCAACGGATATATAGCATTACAGAATCTATTTTTGGGGTTGCCCCAAAACTTAAATCAGCTTGTGTGATGGTGAGCTCGGAAGCAACACTAGCAGTACTTATACCGAATTCAGGATCATACATTGCCCCTAAAATATTGGTGCTTAAAGAATCGGTTTTTAAAGAATCTTCCTTCACAGTAAAGGCATTTACTGTAAATGTGTCTGTTTCGGCGGAATAAAATTCTCCTTTATCCGCTCTGAGATTTAACCCTAAATCAGATTCAGAATTTTTGCAGGACGCAACAAAAAGTAGAAGTAATATTATATAAAAAACTAAGCCTTTTGACTTAAAACGAAGAATTGGATTAGTTACCAGCCGCCAGCACCGAATCATAAAAATTTAAATACTTACTTGCTAATTCTTCTTCATCATGCTGCATTACAGGTTTGTCGGGCGTATCGCTTAAGTGTTTTTCTATTTGTGGATGAAGCGCCTCGCCACACCTAACAACCGCATCAGCATGCTTCATAGCACTTATGTGAAGGTTTGTTAATTCCCCAACACCAAATGTTTCAAGATCTTCATCAGAAATTGAATTTAAACTTGCTTTTCTTGTAAAATCTTGACCTAAATCTCCATGAACTTCGTTATCAAAAACCGAATAAACAACACGTGTTCCTCTGAAAACAGGTTCGTCTTTATAAATCGTTTTAAGGTAAAGTGGAATTAAACTTGTCATCCATCCTTTACAATGGATAATATCGGGATACCAGCCCAGTTTTTTTACTGTTTCTATTGCTCCTTTGCAAAAGAAAATGGTACGTTCGTCATTGTCGGCAAAATATTCATCATTTTCATCTGTAAACACATGTTTGCGGTGAAAATAATCTTCGTTATCAAGAAAATAAACCTGCATCTTTGTACCTGGTATAGAAGCTACTTTAATAATAAGGGGATTGTCATTGTCATCAATAGAAATATTCATTCCAGATAATCTAACAACTTCATGCAAACGATTTCTGCGTTCGTTAATAACGCCAAACCTTGGAACCATAATCCTTACTTCGTTGTCATTTTCTTGGATTGCCTGCGGAACCATGCGAGCAATGTCAGAAATGTTAGAAGTACTTAAAAAAGGATTCATCTCAGAACACACAAACAGAACTTTTTTACGGGTATTTTCCATATAGAATATAGTTTTTATAAACGTTATACAAAATTATAGCATATTTTCGGCATTATTTTTTACATAAGCACTTGTTTATTAATTATTTTTTAATATTATGATTGTAATAAAAGCAGCCACTGAACTAAACCATTTTTTAAATGGGTTGAAAATAAAAAGCAAAAAAATAGGTTTTGTTGCTACTATGGGAGCATTGCATTCAGGGCACATTTCTTTAATTGAACGGAGTAATAGAGAAAATGATACAACTGTTTGCAGCATTTTTGTAAACCCGCGGCAATTCAATGACCCTAAAGATCTTGAAAAATATCCCCGACCTATAGAAAAGGATATCCTTTTATTAGTTAAGGCTGGATGTAATGTATTATTTATTCCGGATTATGAGGATATCTATTCACCAAACTATGTTGAACCTAAAATTAATCTGGAAGGATTAGACACCATTTTAGAAGGAGCCATGCGACCAGGACATTTTAAAGGTGTTGCATTAGTTGTTAAGCGACTTTTTGAATGTGTTAAGCCCGATGCAGCTTATTTTGGGCAAAAGGATTATCAGCAAACCTTGGTCATTAAACAAATTGTTAAAGAATTTAAACTACCTGTAAAGATAGTGGTGACAGAAATACATAGAGAAGAAAACGGATTAGCAATGAGTTCTAGAAACATCAGACTTTCATACGAGCAAAGAAATAGAGCCGGTTTTATTTACTCTGCGCTATTGCAATTAAAAAGTAATCTTAAATACTTGGATATAAACGAGGCTTTAATAAAAGCGAAAGAATCAATTTTAAAAGAAGCTGGAGCTAAAATTGAATATTTAACCATCGTAGAACCCGATACACTTGCCCAAATTGAAAAAATAGATCAGGAACGTTCAGCAATTGCCTTGGTAGTGGTAAACTATTTTGGAGTAAGACTTCTGGATAATATATACCTTTAGCGAATAATCTGATTATCGAAGCCACCATAAATAACTTCTCTGGTTCCTTCAGCTAAAATAAAGTCATGAGGAAATCCCAATTCTATTTTACTGGCATTATTTAAAAAGTTGATATGTTCATCGCTTAAAATAATAGAAAGACAACTCAAATTTTCTTTAAGTTGTTTCACTTTGGTTGCACCTACAATTGGGATACAACTATAGTCCTTTTGCATAACCCATTTTAAAGCTACACTAGAAGGTTTACAATTTAATTCCGATGCAACATTTATGACGGCATTTACGATAGCTGTATTTGCTTCATTTAGCCTTTGGCTCGTTTCCGGTAATCTACCCTTGTCTCCTCTTAAATATTTACCTGTTAAAGCTCCTCCTGCTAAAGGTGCCCAAGGAGTTACTGTAAGACCAAAATGTTTGGCCATCGGAATCAAATCCCTTTCAGGGGTTCGTTGAATTAAACTATATTCTATTTGTAAGGCTACTATTTTACTCCAACCCATCAATTCAGCCATTGTATAAGCTGAGGAAACAACCCACGCCGGGGTATCGGAAAGAGCTATATAGTTTACTTTTCCTTGCTTGGTTAAATCATCAAGACCTCGCATTACCTCGTCAATTGGGGTTAAACTATCCCAAGCGTGCAAGTAAAGTAAATCAATATAATCCGTCTTTAATCGTTTAAGACTCTCTTCAACACTTCGCATCATATTTTTGCGACTGTTGCCGGCCCCATTAACATTTGAATTGGTCCTAGTATCGCTTAAGGTGTATTTGGTTGCCAAAACAAAATGATCCCTTTGAGATGAGATAAAATCAGCCAAATATTTTTCACTTGTTCCATTGGTGTATATATTGGCAGTATCGATAAAGTTTCCACCGGCATTTGAAAAAAGTTCAAATATTTTTTTACTGGTTTCGTAATCTGCTCCCCACTTCCAATCTTCCCCAAATCCCATGGTACCTAAACAAAGTTCAGATACCTTTAATCCTGATTTTCCAAGTAATTTATAATTCATAGTTTAAAAATAGTATTAAATAAAAAGGTCTGCCCCTTTCAAACGGAGCAGACCTTTTTTTGTTATTAAGAAATAATTATTTTTTAATGTAAGCTTTTACAACGCATCTTCTGTTCAAGGCTCTTCCTTCATCTTTTTTGTTGGTTGCTATAGGTTGAGTTTCTCCAAATCCTTGAGAGGTTAATCTAGTAGGATCCACTTTTTTGTCGGTAAGATATAACATTACAGCATCAGCCCTTTGTTGAGATAAAGCTAAATTCATTTCAGGATCTCCTACATTATCAGTATGTCCTTCAACTAAAGCATTCACTGTTGGATATGCAAGCATGATGGAAACAACCGAATCCAAAGCAGGGTAAGATTCAGCTAGGATAATTGCCTTGCCTGTTTCAAACTGAATTTGTTTTGAAAATATATCTAATTTGGTCTTAACTTCTTTAGGAACCTCAACATCCTCTGGTCCTGGTACATAACCAGTTCCTTTTCCGAAATTATAAGCAATACCAACTCTGTGAGTTAGATAGGCATCCATAAGTTTGTGACGAGTATGAACCCATGGATCATATGGTAAACCATCTAAATTATCATCATAAGTATAATTGAATAGTATTTGAGCCATAACATCAAAAGACTCAGTTAATGAATACTTTACTCCGCCACCTACACCCCATTGAACAGCAAAACGACTATAATTTTGTTTAAGCCTTGCTGGTGTTGGTGCATTTCTAATACTAGTCACGTAGTTAAAAAGCCCCCAACTTGCTTGCAAATATGGTTTCAACTTAGATTGTTCGCTTAGAATCTTATTGTTAGCAAATTTATATCTAACTCCTGGCATTACGCTCCATATATTAGCTCTAAAACCTTCCTTTTCAAAAGACTCATCAATATGGCCAATATCTCCAATGTCAACGCTAAGTAAACCATCAAAAGACGGGGTAAGGTAATAACCAAATGCCCCTCCAGCCCCTTGGTAAGTAGGCTTTGATGCAAAAAAGTAGCGAGTTCCTCTATCACCACCATATTCATTTATACCACCATATGCTTCTATTCCCAAACGATGTGCGTAATTTTGCGCTAGGGTTTGGTTTGTGTATGCAATCACCAACAAAGTGAAAATGGTTAGAAGTAATTTTTTGTTCATAAATCGTATTATACTTATTTTGAGTAGCAATATTAATTCTAATTTTCAGAAAAAGAAATTTTTAGAAAAAAAAAATTAAAAGAAGAATTAACCATTTATTGATTTGATTATGAATATAATATGACAATAGTAATCCAGGGTATAAACTATAACTTAGATAATTTTCTTTTTAAAAATATAATTTTAAGAGAAAATTCCCTCTCATATCAGCCAATTTCAGACTTTTTAACCAAATGGATTTCTGGAGGAAAGGATTTTGAAATACGTTCTTCTGGAAGTACAGGAGAACCTAAACTTATTGTATTAAAGAGAAAATGGTTAGAAACAAGTGCTTTACAAACAATACAGTTATTAAACTTGTGGGAGGAAAACGTTTTATGTTGCATACCAACCCATAAAATAGGTGGATTAATGATGCTAGTAAGGGCCTTGGCCGGAGGTTTTGACATACAAATTGACGAGCCTAAATCAGATCCAATGAAGGAAATTGACACTTTTCACTCGTTTACATTTGTTTCTTTAGTCTCTTCTCAATTGGTCTCCATTTTAAAATCAGATAGCAGCATCGCTAAATTAAATCGCTTTAAAAATATTCTACTTGGTGGTTCTGAAATTTCTTCTGAATTAATGAACAAATTAGAGAACCTTACCCCGAATATTTATCATACCTATGGTATGACAGAAACGTGCAGTCATATAGCTTTAAAAAAATTGAATAATGGACCTTGGCTTCATTTTAAACCTAATCC
This sequence comes from Chitinophaga pinensis, assembly GCA_945897885.1. Taxonomy (GTDB): domain Bacteria; phylum Bacteroidota; class Bacteroidia; order NS11-12g; family UBA9320; genus JABWCE01. The sequence continues at coordinate 4,511 of CAMDGU010000034.1, read as the reverse complement.
ATATGTTGAACTAAAAACGAATGAGAATCAATTGCTCTCAATTAAAGGATTTCAAACAGGAAGTGAGTGGATTAATACAAATGATGTTGTTAATTTATATGTTGACGGAAGTTTCGATTTTATTGGTAGAGCTGATTTTGTAATAAATACTGGTGGATATAAGATTTTTCCTGAACAACTTGAACTTAAAATTAAAGCTATTTTTAATAACCTAAACTGGCAATCGGAAGCTATTATAACTTCACACCCTCATGAACTATGGGGTGAAGAGGTTGTCTTAATTATCACTACTAACTTACCACATCAGCCAAAAGAAATATTAGCAATGTTAAAACCTTCATTAGAAAAATTTGAATTACCTAAGAGAGTTTTACAAATGGAATCTATTCCATATAATGAAGGTGGTAAAATAGATAGACGGCAATTAAAACAAATGACTAGTTCTGATTAATCTGTTTCAAATAATTTTTTATCGGTTCCCAATAGCACTCATTCCATCCTCCCTTTAAGGCTTCAACCTTGTGTTCAGGAATATTTGTTTGTTCAAAAGTTAACAAACATCCATCAGGTAAAGGCTTTAAAATAAAAGAGCACGTTGAATAATGATCTGAAGGCCAACCATCTTCCTTAAAATTCTAGGCCTGTACAATTTATTTCCCACTTTCAGTTCAATATTATAGCCGTAACAATACCCATCAAATACTGAAAACCCCCCCAATCTCATTGCTCATTTCTACCAATCCACCGGTAACTATAGAATGAAGCTTTTCATCCATTAGTAAATCATAAAACCTATGAGTAGAACACTCAAATGTTACCGATAGATTAATCACACCTGTATTCATCTCACCTAATCTTTTACAAGTTTAATATAAATAGTTTTACCCTTATATATATGTGCAATCAGAATATAAACTCCTTTTGCCTTATTTGTTAAATCAAGAGTTTTTGCATTGTCTTCTAAAATCACTTTTCCTGTGGCATCTGCTAAAATATAAAATGTTATATCATTTGAAATGGTTATAGAATTATGGGTGGGATTAGGATAAACTAATGTATTTATGAATTCTTCTTCACTAACACCTGCCGGATGAAATGGATTAACCGTTTTAGTTGACGAAACAATTTTACATTTATTTACAGCTTTTAATGTTGCAGTATATGCTTTACCCGTTGGGTAAATGTGAACAGGACTTATTAATTGACTGCTATCTCCATCTCCAAAAGTCCATTTATAAGACGTAGCAAATTGACTTGTATTGGTAAACGTTACAGTTCTTCCATTTTCGGCAGCAGTAAACGATGAGGTTGGATTATTTAATACAATAACACTTCCAACAATTGAATCACTGGTTCCACATTGGTTAGCCGTTTTAACCCAAAACTTAAATGGTCCGCCGGTTGTAGTCCAACTAACGCGTTTGGTATTAAGCGTTGAACTAATTGCCGTGGCTTCCGAAGGCAATTGCCATAAAATTGTGTTGGCCCCTCCCGGGCTATCCACCTGCAGTGTGGCCAAGGCTAAACATGCAGTATCACTATAAACTAAATTTTTAGGGGCTGAAGGTTTGCCCGGCAAAACGGTTATGTAATCTTTTTTTACCGTGGAATCTACCCCAAAATCATTGGTGGCAAAAAGTTTTACAGTTTTTAAGCCTTCTGAACTATAGGTTACATTATGAGGCCCTTTGGTAGTGGCAGTTGCTGGTGTTGCATCCTTGCCAAAGTTCCATAAATAGGATTTAACAACACCAATTGACGTATCGGTTAACGTAATATTTACAGTAGGGCAAGCTAAAATTTTATCTGATTTAAAACCGGATAATGGTTTCGTATAACCGCAGGCCGATTGAACCAATGCTTTCATAGAACCGCCGGTGCAAACATTCATTTTTATACTTTTATCTTTTACATAGTTTCCTCCGTTCAAATCATTGGTACTTAGGCTGGCTTTTCTTTGGCCGTTAGCTATAGAATAGTGCATCATTTCAGAAGAGGCAATAACATGACCCAACTGATGGCCATGGCCTAATTCGTGAGAAAGTACAGATTGAAAATCGTATTGAGAACCACCCGGTGTTCCTGTTCCGTAATACCAATTTCGGGTGCTATCCGCTTCTATATCTATTTCATTTACATACCATTCCATGTTGGTTCCACTTACATAACAACCTTGCCAAAAACTATAGCAAACAGCAAGTCGACTGTCTGTATATTTTGTCAATCTCACAATATTTACCCCATCACCTGCCACTACTTTTACAGTCGTATCTCTTCCTAAATCCCAATTGATTAAAGTTCCACATCGCCATGTTTCCAATGACCGAAGAAAAGCATTCACCATATTAGAATTTGCTTTAAAACGGGTATTAAATTGAAATGTATAACCACCTTTGCCATTATCATTATAATGATCGGTTGTATAATATTGCTCTGAGCCGCCTGAAGGAGTAAACGTGGCGTTTAAATGGGCAAAATTTATTTTAAAATTATTAATGCTCGTAAAAGAAGCACTGTCATTTGTTGCCACTTTAATATTTCCACTACCTGCGCGTGATGGTATTCTAACTTTTATTTGTGTGTCAGTCCAAACCGTATAATCGGCAGCATAAGGAGTTTTCATTCTTCGTCCATCGCCAAAGTTTGCATCTACAAATTCAATACGGCCGTTGCCTCGCGTATTTCCAAAACCTTGCCCTATCACCGTAATAATATCTCCGGTTCCGGCATTGGCACTCGAGCTTCCAAATCCTGTAATAACCGGTCCTGCCGTTGGTCGGTATTTTAATCGTTCAGGATTATATCCAAATGATTTTACCGGAGTAAAGGCTTTTTTGGTAAGGGTTTGAAGCGTTTCGTAAAGGATGGTTGTAATGCCGTTATAATTTTCAGAAATATCATACGCTCTGTTTTCATCCAAATCATAACTAATAAAGGATTGAATACTTGCAGTTCCCTGATACTTTGATTTGCCATTGGCTTTAACAAAATCGGGAACATCAATAGCATTATCTGTAAGCAAGAAAATTCCAACCTCGTCTTTTGACAACTCCAATTCGGGGTCGGCACGGTGTTTTTCAAACCCAATTTGCCCACCAAAGGTTATTATTTCTATAAGATACGGACTTGAAACCTGCCCCTTAAAAACTTTATAAACCTCAATAACAGAAGCGGTATAGATAGCATTTTTACCATTTTCACGAAACGGATACTGGTCTATAACTTTTCCTTCTACCACGGTAGAAGATAGTTCAATACGTTTTTGTAAAGACCATGGTTCAATAGCACATTGACTAAAACTAAATTTTGAAACAAAACAAAAAATAAGGAGCGGAAGTATTCTTTTGATCATAGAGGGTGTTTTAAAAAAAATCAAATTACGCTGTTAAAAACTGAATAAGCAACCGATGCAAAGCGTTGGGTATTTAAAATAGCGTTGTGTTTGAAAGATATAAATTTCTCCCTCCCCCCACACTCTCCCAAAATCCACCTTCCCAGCCAATGTCTCGCCCTGCAAGGCTTTGTGCAAAGGTGGGCTGACTTGGCGGAAAGTCTCTCCCAAAACCACCTTTCCAGCCAATGTCTCGCCCTGCAAGGCTTTGTGCAAAGGCGGGCTGACTTGGCGGCACTCAATTATTACCCAAAATAGTTTGGTTGACTTGGCGGCTTTCTAAATCCGTCCTAAAACAGTATAACCGATTTGCTATTTTCTTATAAACTCAATTACCATTTCCGGCTTTTAATAAATCCCACCAAACGATGTATTTTTGCTTTCATGCCTGTAAAAGTTAGTATAAAAGAACCATCGGGTACTTATTTTATTACCTTTACTTGTGCCAATTGGCTTCCACTAATTCAATTAACAAATGCGTATGATGCCGTTTATAAGTGGTTTGATACCTTGGTAAAAAACGGTCATTTTATTTCGGGGTTTGTAATAATGCCCAACCATGTTCATGCCTTAATATCCTTTAAAAATAACGGGCAATCCATTAATACCATAGTGGGAAATGGCAAACGGTTTATGGCGTATGAAATTATAAAGCGGCTTGAAGCGCAAGGGGAAACAAAGGTATTAACTAACTTACAACTTGGGGTAACAGCCAAAGACAGGCTAAAAAATAAAAAGCACGAGGTTTGGAAATATTCGTTTGACTGGAAGGAATGCCATACAAATGAGTTTATGCTTCAAATCGGAGATTCGGCAATACCTTGATATAAAAAATATAAATAAACTAATTGCCAGAAACTAAATTATATGCACCTTAATCCATGCAAAGGCAAATGGAATCTTTCGAATACTCCTGAAGAGTATAAACATAGTTCGGCAAAGTTTTATATTTGTGGTATGCAGGGTCATTATCCAGTAACCAATTATCGTCAACTTGCTGATATTGATTTTACATAACAAGCCATATGAATATAGTTCTGGTGATAGAAAGCCGCCAAGTCAGCCTGCCACTTCACAGGCCCGCAGGGGCGAGACATTGGCTGGGAAGGTGGCTTTTGGA
>CAMDGU010000033.1 GCA_945897885.1 Chitinophaga pinensis | reverse complement strand
TAATTTTTATTTATTCATATGAAACCATCAATAAACACTTCTTTTTATAATCAAATTATAGATTTGTTGCAAGGTGCTAGAAACAGCTTAGTACGTGCAGTTAATCAAACTATGGTGATGACCTATTTTAAAATAGGGGAAAAAATTATAGAGGAAGAACAAAATGGCAATGAGAGAGCAGAATATGGCAAGAATCTTCTTCAAGGCTTATCAAATGTCTTGACCAAGGAGTTTGGAAAAGGTTTCTCGGTTACTAATATTCAGCAAATGCGAAACTTTTACTTGGCTTATGAAAAACAGCAGACACTGTCTGTTAAATCTGAAAACTCAATAAAGCAGACAGCGTCTGCTATATTCAACCTAAGTTGGTCGCACTATTTGATATTAATGAGAATTGATAATAAGGATGAACGACAATTTTATGAAATAGAAGCAACAAAAAACAATTGGAGTGTAAGGGAACTCGATCGTCAAATCAACTCATCTCTTTATGAACGTTTGAGTATTAGTAAAGACAAGAAAGAAATAGTAAAACTTTCTCAGAAAGGGCAAATAATAGAAAAAGCATCGGATTTAATTAAAGACCCATACATTTTAGAGTTTTTAAATTTACCAGAATTAAATTCATACAGTGAAACTGAATTAGAAGAAGAACTTATAAATAAATTAGAGCATTTCTTATTAGAATTGGGTAAGGGTTTCACATTTGTGGGTCGTCAAGTTCGCTTCACTTTTGACGAAGAACATTTTAGGGTTGACTTAGTCTTTTACAACCGTTTGCTAAAATGCTTTGTACTATTAGATCTTAAAATTGGTAAACTTAAACATCAAGACCTTGGTCAGATGCAAATGTATGTGAACTATTACGATAGATATGTAAAACTTGAAGAGGAGAATAAAACCATAGGTATTATACTTTGCAAAGACAAAAAAGACACGTTAGTTGAAATAACCTTACCTGAAAACAACAATCAAATATTTGCAAGCAAATATGAATTAATCCTCCCGAGCAAAAATGAATTGAAGCAACTAATTGAAAATAAAACCATTTAGAAGCATATGAATTCGTTACCTACTATAATCATCCATTTAGATTTTATTGAAAAAGGCTTAACATTAACAATAGATGCTAAGAAACCTGATTCTTTGTTTGATTTTAATAATGCAGAGCAAGAAGGTGAATGTCGTTATCAATTAAAAGAAGGTCATTTTTATGATTATGAATTTTCGAAACCAAATTATGTATTTAAAAATACTGATTACATTCAGCCACATAGCAGAAATAAGCACCTAGGTGTAATATCGCCCAATATTTATGTGGGAGCTTTAACCTTCGAAATACTCAAAACAGAAGAATCTAACAAAGCATATAAAATAAAGCTAGAAGTTCAATCGGTTAAAGCAGATTATAGAACCGATTATCGTTATATGCTGGAAAGCATTACCGAACGATGCACGGATTTAATCATGCAGATTGATTCGCCCATTACGCAACATTTTGAAACAAACTTCGATACTGATAGTCAAACCTTATATCAACGATTTTCTTTTGTAAAATCACTAATTGATTCGTTAGAATTTGAAGAAGCAATACAAAAAATAGTTTCTAACCCAACTACTAAATGGGAAGAGGAACATGAAGAAAAAGACATACGAAGAATAAGAAGATTCCATCAAAAAAACTTAAAACAATTGGTTACAAAAAGTAACCGAATGGAAATAAGTAATAATCATTTTCTCAATAAGAATTTCGGATTAACCTCGATTCCAACAAAAATTGATAGTACACGAAAAACAGAATCTATAGATACGGCTGAGAATCGTTTTATTAAACATGCCTTAGAGGAGTTTTTATTTTTCTGTGAAAATTGCGAATTGAAATTTGAAAAGTATTCAACCGCTAAATTTGAATCGGGATTGCTGGCAACAAAAATATCTACTTTTTTAAATCAATCCTTTTTTAAACAAATATCGAGACCTAATTCATTAAAATTAAATAGCCCTGTTCTGCAAAGAAAAAGTGGATATAGAGAAGTATTAAATGCATGGCTAAAATTTGACTTAGCTGCTAAATTGATTTGGCACGGTGGTGACAATGTATATGATGCCGGCAAAAAAGATATTGCTACGCTATACGAATATTGGTTGTTTTTCGCCTTGTTAGATTTATTAAAAGAAGTATTTGAAATTGAACCAAAAAGTATTGCAGAATTGATTCAATACGATAAAGGTGAATTGTCGCTTAACCTAAAGCAGGGAAAGGCCATTGCAATGAAAGGTATTTACAAGTCACCATCAAGAAACATAAATATTCAATTCTCCTATAATCGTTCTTTTGGTGGCGGCAAAACCTTTCCTAATTCGGGCAGTTATACAACTACTCTCAGACCTGACTATACTTTATCTATTTGGCCTGAAGAAATAACAGATGCAAAAGACGCTGAAAAGAAAGAGCTAATAACTCATATACACTTTGATGCAAAATACAAAGTCAAACATTTCTATGAACTAATTTCTAAATCTAAAGACGAGGAGTTGACAGATGAAGAAAACATTGAATTAATAAAAGAAGAGGCAGAAGAAGTAAAGAAGGGCACATTTAAAAATCAGGATTTACTAAAAATGCATGCCTACAAAGATGCTATTAGAAGAACTGGAGGTGCATATGTTTTGTATCCTGGTGAAAGCAATAAAGAGCCTTTTAGGGGCTTTCATGAATTGATTCCTGGTTTGGGTGCTTTTGTGATTAAACCAAACAAAGACGATAAAGACAAGGAGCATTTAAAAACCTTCATCAAAAAGGTTATCGCTAATTTTATTGATAGAGCCTCTCAAAGAGAACACACTGCTATAAAAGTTTATGATATTCACAAAGATGAAAAGGACGATACAAATATTCTAAATGAGCCAATGCCTGAATATTTGGACTTGGAGAAAAACGAAAAACTAATCCCAAATGAAACATTTGTTTTAATTGGGTATTGCAAGGATATTCGAAATATAAATTGGTATAAAGCAAATGGCATTTATAATTTCAGAATGGATGATGATAAAGGGTCATTAAGTTTAGAGAACAATGTTGTTAATGCTAAATATTTACTTCTTAGAGAATCAGGAAACAATAAGACAGCAAACAGAATTTTCAAAATAAAAAGTAAAGGTCCTAAAGTAGTTCAAGGAAGCTTGTTAGAAAAACAAGGTTATAAATCTGATAAAATTAAGGACTACTATTTAGTAATTGATATCGAAAAAGAAGAAAGTACAGGCTTTAACGAAGCAAGTTTTAACTTCAAAGATTTAGAAAAATTCAAAGAAATTAAAGCAAAGAATAATCATGTGACAGGAGCAGGAATTCCTTTTGCAGTATCATTAACCGAATTAATGAAAGTCAAGGTAAAATAACTTACTCACCATGAACCCCAACGTTAATTTTTATTTTGATAAAGCCAAACAATGGCAACAGGAACTTGAAAAATTGAGAATCCTGATGAATGATTGCGGGCTTACCGAGGACTTGAAATGGGGAGTGCCTTGCTACAATTTTGAAAAAAGCAACATCGTGCTTATTCATACCTTTAAAGATTACTGTGCTATTTTGTTTTTTAAAGGCGCCTTGCTAAAGGATACTTCCGATATTTTAATACAGCAAACTAAAAATGTGCAGGCAGCCCGTCAAATGCGGTTTACGAATGTTAGGGAAATACTGGAACTGGAACCCCTTATCAAAACCTATATAAAGGAAGCCATAGAAATAGAAAAAGCCGGCCTTAAGGTGGAATTTAAAAAAACGGAGGAATATCCCGTTCCTGAAGAGTTTAAACAAAAACTGGAGGAAATACCCGTATTAAAAACAGCGTTTGAAGCCTTAACTCCGGGGCGGCAACGGGCCTACCTTCTTCATTTTTCGGCACCCAAGCAATCCGCAACCCGCCAATCGCGAATTGAAAAATGTATGGAGCAGATTTTGAATGGTAAAGGATTGAATGATGTTTAGTGGAATTCGTGAACCTCATTCCTCGGTTTGGCATCCCAACGCAAATTAACCCGAGATTTTTTCGGTTTAACAAAAGTTTTGTCCGTTTGCAGCCGTGCGGCGGGCTTGACAAAACGGCGGGGGTGTGATGGGTTGAGCTTGGGAGCATCGTTTTGTCTTGATTTTTTGGTTCTTTTTCATCAAGGAAATCGAAGATTCATGAACACCTATAAAAGAAAATATAAACGTGAATAAAAAGAACATTAACTCTTTTAATATCCAAAGCTATATCAATCTAAATCAATGTTCTTCTTTCTATTTATCTCCTTTTTTGCTTGCCCAAAAAAGGAGCAAAAAAAGGCACCAACAAAACCAACTTCAAAATTTTCACATAAATTAACCGTAAGGTTAAAAAATAGTTATGAAAATTTTGCAGTTCGCTCTTTTCATAAGTAATCCATGTTTATTTTCAATGGTCTTATGCAATGCTTCGCATGTGTTGGATCCCAGCCGCACCCATGCGGATGATGCCATTCGGACGAATATTTTCTTCGCTAAGAATTGACTTTTTGATGGTCGGCTAGGAAATACTCTTAAAATAAATAGCAAATCAATGGATAAAAAATTTGGTTTAATTTAAAAGGTAATGTCAATTTTTTGTGGAGGAATACGTTTAGTGTCGCTATTTATAAATCCCAACAAAAACCTTCCCCTGGGTATTTACAGAGGCCCGGTACATGCCTTCTGAGTTAAACGGAAGTTCAATATTCCCTGCAGTATCCAAGGCTATCAAGCCTCCTTCCCCTTCAATTTTTACCAGTTTATCATACACCACCACATCGCAAGCTTGCTTTAATGAAAGCCCTTTGTATTCCATAAGGCATGAAATATCATAGGCCACCACCCTGCGTATAAACAACTCGCCATGGCCGGTGCAGCTTATAGCACAGGTGCTATTATTGGCATAAGTGCCTGCCCCTATAATGGGGCTATCTCCCACCCTTCCGTATTTTTTGTTGGTCATGCCACCGGTGCTGGTAGCCGCGGCCAGGTTTCCCAAGCTATCCAGAGCCACAGCCCCTACCGTTCCAAATTTTTTATCGGTAGGTTCGGCCACATGATCCAAATTGTAGTGGTCAGTATCTTTTACACTTTGCCATTGGTCGTAGCGGTGTTGCACAAAAAAATAGTCGTCGGGAGCTGTTTCAATAGTGCGGGCTTTGGCAAATTCCATGGCGCCATTAGCGGTTAAAAAAACATGTTCCGATTGGTCCATAACGGCACGGGCCAATACCACGGGGTTTTTAATATTTTGAACCGATGACACCGCACCGGCTTTTAAAAACTGTCCTTCCATAATGGAGGCATCCATTTCGTGCTTGCCTATGGAATTGAAAACAGCTCCTTTTCCGGCATTAAAAAGGTAACAATTTTCAAGCGATACCACACTGGCTTGAACGGCATCCAAACTTGTGCCGCCTTGCTTTAAAATTTTGTATCCTGCACTTACTGCTTCATTTAGGGCAAGGGTATATTCGGCTTCCAGTTCGGGGGTAAGCATGCTTTTTAAAATGGTGCCGGCTCCACCGTGAATGGCTATGGCTATTGGTTTTGTCATGGATAATTGCAAAGGTAGGTTAAAGCAAATTTTTAAATATGATAATATTATTAGACATGCCGTAAACTTTGGGAATGAATTTTGCGTCTGATAGATACCAAGTAACCCTAACTTTGCAACTCACACTTTGATGAAATATAGTTTAATAGCAATCTTCGTTTTCATAGGCACCTTGGCCAAGGCACAAATTACCGAGTACAACCCGGCTATTGGCTGGAAATACGTAAAAAGTCAGGAACTAAAAATGGCAGATGGCCTTTGGTATAACACTGAATTTACTGCCGAAACCGGTTATGATTATATCTTTATTTTGAACCATAAGCTGGATTCAGCCATGGCTTCTATTCAGATTTTTAATTTACAAGACGATTATGTAAGTGCTAAAAACAGGGATACCTCCATTAAATTTATAGACCTAACCTTTGATGTAAAAGAATCGGGCGTATACCGCGTTTTTTTTGGTATAAACGACAACAAAAACGGGGTAAAAACCCACGATGTACAGTTTATGCTGGTGAGAAGGAAAAAAGTATAGGTGCAAACACATGGCTTACAACTTTTGACCTACAACTATTAACTTATTTCTTTATAAGAAAAAGTTAAAGCTATCGCCTCTCAATCCTATTCGCAGGGTTTCTAACGGAATAACCTCATTAGGGGCAATATTTCCAAGGTTTACATTAGCTCCGTAAAGTTTAATAAACCACACTTGTTGTCCTTTTTGCGGGGCCTCCCAAATAATAGTTTCTTGAGGCACTTTGGTTAAAATTTCTTCAACCAATCCCGAACGTACTTCACCGGTTCCTCTAAAAATACCCACATTACCCCCTTCGCGAGCTTCAGCTATTACTTTCCAAACACCGGCTTCTATTTCGGCTTGCATCATGGCTATCCATTTATAAGGAGGAATAATTTTTTCGGCATCTTTTGAACCTACTTCCGATAGAACCGTTACGTGTTTTGCCAAACGATGAATGTAATTGCATTTTTCATCCTGCTCTATATCCATGGAGCCATCGCTTACTTCGCAATGGGTTATTTTATATTTTTCAAGCAATCGCAGGTAATCGTCAAACTGATTACGCACAACAAAAGCTTCAAATAAGGTGCCTCCAAAGTACACAGGAATGTTAGCTGAATGGTATAACTCAATTTTTTCTTTAAGCCTTGGGGTAACGTAGGAGGTTCCAAAACCCAATTTTAGCAAGTCGGTATATTCTCCTGATACGGATAAAAAATCTTCTACTTCGCGCAAGCTTAATCCCTTATCCATCACCATGGTTAATCCGGCATTACGAGGCTTAGCATCTCTTTCCGGTAGTTTACTTATTTCAAAATTCATATTTTCGGTACTTAATTATTAAATTGATGGTAACTCTTAAAATGCCCTAATTTTATTAAAACCTTAGTTTTTGTTGGGGCTGTGCAAATCTATTATTTCATTTACTAATTTGGAGGTTTCAAACCCCGGGGCATGTATAAAAAATAAATGCTTTTCAGAAAAATCTTTAGTTAGAGCGGCTTGCAGATGCAAAGCTCCGGTTTTGGTTTCGCCTTTTATAAAATAATAGGATGCCAAACGGTACATTATCTGCACATTTTCCTGATTATTGGGGTAAATATCTTCCAATAATTTAATGGCATTATCCAACTCATCTTTTTCCGTTTGGGTATGAGCCCAATCCAACCACGCCTCTACCATGGCAGGATTAAGGTTTGTTATTTTTTCATACAGTAATTCGGCTTCTTCAATCAAATCAAGATGGTAAAATAAATCTGCCAACTCAAGCATGTACTCTGTATTTTCAGGCTCTTCGCGCAAGGCACGTTTTACATAAAACAAGGCATCGTGGTAGCGCTCCTGTTCTTTAAACGTCATACCAATCCCAAGCCATGCTTCCGCCAATTCCTGATCTTCTTTTATTGCGAGTTTATAAAAGGAACGGGCCTTAGCCATATTTCCCAACTCCTCGTAGCAGTTACCAATATTGCAATAAGCCATCGCCTCAGGGCCATCTATTTCTATCACCTTTTGATAGCATTCCAAAGCTTCTGTAAAGCGCTCCAGTTCCATCAAGCAATTGCCTTTGGTAAACCAGGCTGTAGAATAGTTTTCATCGGTTATTACCGCATAATCCAGTGCCCATAGCGATTTTTTGAAATCTAACTTGCGCAAGCTGGCTAGCCCAAGATTAAACCAAGCTACAGATGAGTATGGTTGGTCTTCAATATAATTTTCAAAGAATTTTATGCAATCATCATCCAAATCCAGCAACTCATAGCAAAAGGCTATTTCGTAAAGAATATGCTCGTTATCCAAGCCTCCGGCCACAATGCGCTTTAGCCAGCCAATAGCTTCTTTATTTTTTCCAAGGCTTTGCAATGAAAATGCGATGTTTAAATAGACTTCAGAAGGATTTTCGGCCAGTGGGAGGGCAACTTTATAATTTTCAATAGCTCCTGAATAATCTTCCAGCTGGTCTAATATTTCGCCTTTGATGATGTACAATTCAGGGTCGGAAGGTTCAAATAATAATGCGGTGTTAATGATATCCAAAGACTCTTTAAGTTTGCCAAGCATGATTAAAACCTGTGCTTTGCGCAAATAAAAAAATGTTTCGAAAGGGTGAAGTTTGTTAGCTATTTCAATGGCCTTGAGTGCCTTGGAAGGTTGATTTTCATTAAAGTAGTACTCTACTATATCTTCCAGTTCCTCATCGCTCATGTAGTTTACAGAATCGGTTTCAAGCATCCGTTCAAACCGTTCTGCTAATTCCCGTGCGTCTTCACTGTTTCCTGAATAATCATCGTCCAACATCATACGTTTTTATCTAAACTTACTACAAAGTTAACGATTATGCATTAGGAATACCTGTTGAGTGTGTAAATTTGACGTTCCTATTTTTCAACAGATAACACTTTAAAAATGACTTTAAAATACCCTGCCTTTCTTTTCCTTTTTTCATTCCTCTTTTTTCAAAGTAATGCTCAAATAACCCGCCAGGCCAAGTGGCAGCAAACGGTTAATTATACCATCGAGGTAACCTTAGACGACCAAAATCATATTCTTCGCGGGTTTGAAACTATGGAATATATCAACAATTCGCCAAATACATTAAATGAAATTTACATGCACCTTTGGCCAAATGCTTATAAAAATACTAAAACGGCTTTTGCAAAGCAAATGCTGGAAAACGGAGAAGCCTCCTTTCAGTTTGCCAAAGAAAATGAGCGGGGATATATTGATTCGCTTGACTTTTTTATAAATGGCAGCGGAACCACCTGGTCGTTTGATACTAAAAATACGGATATAGCAAAAATTATCCTTAATAATCCTTTGAAACCCGGAGCAAGTTGTAAAATAAGCACGCCTTTTTTGGTAAAAATACCTTCTGTTTTTTCAAGAATGGGACATGATAAGCAAACTTATAACATTACCCAATGGTATCCCAAACCGGCGGTGTATGATATTAATGGCTGGAATCCAATGCCCTATTTAAATCAAGGTGAGTTTTATTCTGAATTTGGCTCCTTTGATGTGAAAGTAACCTTACCCAAAAACTATATTATAGCTGCCACAGGTGAGTTGCAAACCGAATCGGAGGTTTTATTCAGAAACGATAAAGGAAAAAATACCGGCGTAATTGAAAATACATATTGCAAAACACCTTTCAAAACGGTTCATTTCACACAAGACAACATTCATGATTTTGCGTGGTTTGCTTCTAAAAATTTCGGAATTTTAAAGGGAAGCGTTGCTATTGGTGATAAAACCGTTGAAACCTACGTTTACAGTCAAAAAAATACCGATTTGGTAAATAATAACCTGGATGCCATAAAAACAGCGTTAACTTACTATTCGGAAAATGCCGGCGATTATCCTTACAGCCATGCTTCGGTTGTAAAGAGTGAACTAAAAGCAGGGGGGGGAATGGAGTACCCTACCATTACCGTTTGCGATATTTTAAATCAAGAGGTTATTATTCATGAAGTGGGGCATAATTGGTTTTATGGAATTTTGGGTAATAACGAACGCAGATTTCCGTGGATGGATGAATCCATAAACAGTTATTTTGAGTCGGATGCGATGAAACCAACGGCCAATTCAAAACAAAATACAAAACGTCAAAATTTTATAAACAACGCCACCGATTATGGAATGGATGTGCTAGCCATTAATGCCACAAGAACTAATACCTCGCAGGCCGTTGGTTTGCATTCAGCCGACTATACCGATCTTAATTACGGAACCATGGTATATGGAAAAGGCTCCTTAATTTTTAAACATTTAAGAGCCTATTTGGGTGATGACATGTTTAAAAAATGCTTTAACACTTATTTTGAAACCTGGAAATATAAACACCCTTTACCAAGCGATATGCAAGATGTATTTGAGGGTGTTTCAGGCAAAAAATTAGATTGGTTTTTTGAAACCCTGATTAATACAAATGATAAGCTGGATACAAAATTTGTTAAAGTAGATACGAAAAAAAATACCGGTGGAATTGTAATTAAAACCAATAATAAAATGCCCGTTCCAATAGGTTTTTATAAAGATACTGCATTATTTGCAACCCATTGGACCGAAAATGGAGAAATTAACTTAAGCGGGGATTTAGGTGATTTTAAAAACGTGAAATTAGTAATTGACCCCAACAAAGTAACTTTTGATGCCAACCGCAAAAACAACCAATACAATAGCAAAAGCCTCATAAAACGATGGCCTAATCCTTCAATAAAGTTAGTAACCCGGCCGGATATGAATCCCAAACGCGAATTACTTATTTTGCCAATGCTTGGATTTAATATTCATAACGGATTTATGCTGGGAGCCGGGTTTCATAACTGGAGCGTTCCGGTTCGTAAACTCGAATATATTATTGCACCTATGTGGGGTTTCAGAACCCAAACCCTTAATGGTTATGCTAATGTAAATTACAAAACAACCCCTAAAAAAGCATTTCAAACAATAGATGTTGGCATAAATAACGCCTCGTTTGCTTATAAACCTTTTTCAGAAACCTATACCTATTACCGAACCAAAGGCTATATGAATTTTCAATTAAAACCTAAAACATTGCGAAGCCCAAAACGCGACTATATTCTTTTGGAATATACAAATGTAGCTGCGCGATGGATTAAAAAAGCATCAAAAACTGAGGATAGTATTATTACTAAATTCCCAACATTAACTCGCCCTATCGACTATGGATTTGCTCGCATTACCTACATTCACGAAAATAAAAAAGTTATAAATCCATATAGCCTTAAGCTTTCATTGGAAGGTGGTGCTATTAAAAATGTTACAGCCTACCTAAAACCAGGACTTGAATTTAATTTTCTTAAAACATATAATAAAAAGGGACGAGGTTTTAATGCAAGACTGTTTGCAGGAACATTTATTTCAGATAACAAAACAAGCAATGGCCAGTTTATGTATCGTTTAGGTGGCAAAAATGGTGAGTTTGATTACGGAATGGAAAACACCCTTATAGGCCGTGGTGCCACCTCAGGTTTGTGGAATAGTAATTTAACTCCCGGTGAGGATAATATGAAACTTAAAGGAAACCTTGGCAATTTTAATAAGGGTTTTGTTGTGTTAAACTTAAGCAGCAATTTACCCGGTAAAATCCCTATCAGACCATACGCTGATTTTTGCTTTATGCAGGATGAAATATTTTTTAACAGTAATAAAAAAGCCTTAAAGATGGTTTACACCGGAGGTATAGCTATTGATATTATTCCTAAAATGTTTAGTGTTTACTTTCCACTAATACAATCAAAGGCATTAACTGACGCTCAGGATTTACAAATGATAAGCACCTTTGGTCAACGCATTTGCTTTACTATAGTTCTTAATGATTATGAACCACATAGATTATTTAAGCGAGTAAAATTATTTTAGGTTAAAAAGATTACAAATCATTTGTAGTCTATATTTTAAAAATAAAAACCTAGTGAAATGCCCAATTTTAGGAGTGGTCTACATAAACAATATTCTTTTGGGCATTTCAAGCATGTTTTCTTTTGACAATTCGATGCAAAAACCTTTAATTTGCGGGCTTTAAAAAATTACAATGGCGATTATCCAACAAATACAACAAAAAACAGGATGTTTATTTTTAGTAATCCTGGGTTCTTTATTACTTTTCGTTATTTCCGACCTCATAAAAAGTGATCGTGGCGGCATATTTGGCGGCGATGGTTTAAATGTAGGTGAAATAAGAGGTGAAAAGGTTTCTTATGAAGAATTTAACGCGCGATTAAATACGTTGTTAGCTCAATTAGAGCAAAATAACCCTGGTGTAAAAATTGACGAAACTATCCGTTCTCAATACTCAGAACAAACTTGGAATTCATTTTTGCAGGATAAAATATTTGCAGTAGAGTACGAAAAATTAGGTGTTAAAGTTTCTGGTGAGGAGTTGGCTGACATGACAATAGGTGAGCATCCTGATGAGCAAGTGGTGAGAGCCTTTACCCAACAAGGTGGTCAGTTTGATAAAAATAGATTAATTAAGTTTTTGCAAGAAGATATTGAATCTGATGAGATGAAAAAAGCATCTTGGCTTCAGTTTGAAGAAGGCTTGGTTCAAAACACATTAGGCAAAAAGTATGCAGCAATCATTAAAGGAGCTTGCTACACTACCAAACTTGAAGCAAAATCTCAATTTCAGGATAATAGCTACACCCTTACAGGAAATTTTGTTGGTGTGCAATATGCCACCATTCCTGATGCATCTATTAAAATAACAGATGCTGACCTTGAGGAAGAACTTAATGATAATAAAGATAAATACAAACAAGAAGCATCTCGCGATATTGAATTTGTAAGCTTCAGCATTGAACCAACTACTGAAGACTCGGCAGCAACAAAAACTTGGGCTTATGAAAACTATGAAAAATTAAAAGTAAGCAAGTATGATTCGGTATTTGTAAACATTATGAACAGTGAAAATTCATGGGATGGAACCTATAAGCCAATGGGTTCATTTGATAAAGAAATTGAATCACAATTATTTGCACTTGATAGTGGTGGAATGGTTGGGCCCGTTTATACCAACGGAAAATATTCGATTTATAAAATTTCAGGAACTAAACGTGACACCCAAGTTATATTCAAGGCAAGTCACGTATTAATTCCTATTAATAGCCCAACCAAAGAAGATTCTATGGCTGCTCAATTAAAGGTAAATCAAGTTATGGGCGACATACTATCAGGTAAAACCACCTTTGAAAATGCTACCATCTCCAATCCTGATGGAAGTGGTCAGGCAAATGGAGATTTAGGAGTACTTTCAGCAACCAGCACTTCGGTAAGTAAGCAATTTTATCAAAGAGCCTCCGCTGCACCTGAAGGTCAATTATTTGTTGTATCAGATGAACAAGGACTTCATATTGGTAAAGTAACCTCTCCAAAATCGAACAAACTTATTAAAGTTGCTATACTTAGTCAAAGTATTACTGCCGGTAGAAATACCGTAAGAAATGCATCGTCAAAGGCAAATGAATTTTTATCATTGGCCCGTACTGCAAAAGATTTTGGCAAAGCCGCTGAATCAAAAGGCTTAACTAAACGTGTAGCTTATGGTATTAAGGAATCTGATATTACTATTCCAGGTATTTCTGAGCCGAAACAAATGTTGCGTTGGATATATGATGAAAAAACAGAACAAGGTACAGTTTCTGAAATGATGAGTTTTAATACGAGTTATTTAATCGCTAAATGCATAAAACTTAAAAAAGAGGGCTTACCAACTATTGATGAAGTAAGACCAACCCTTGAATTAGCTGTTAGAAATCATAAAAAAGCTGAACAAATTGAAGCTAAGTTCAAAAAAGCTTTAGCAAAATCAAAAACAATGGAGCAGTTAGCTACTAATGTAAATTCAATGGCTATGTTAATTCCTTCTCAACAATTTAATTTGGATAATATACCCGGAGTTGGTTATGAATTAAAAGTTTTAGGAACCTTATTTGGCACACCAACCAACAAATTTTCACCGATTATAAAAGGAGATAACGGTGTTTATGTTGTTTGGGTTACTAATATTAATAAACCTCAGGAACCTGCTAATTATGATGAGCAACAAAAAATGGCTATCATGCAGTTAAAATCTACCGTAGATGGTGGTGTAATGGATGCATTGCGCAAAAAGGCAGCTATTAAAGACTTCAGATACAAATACTTCTAAATAAACCTTTATTAAGGTGAATACAGTATTTAAGGGGCTTCCCGTACACTATGAAATATTTGGTGAAGGGTTGCCCCTTATTTTTTTACATGGTTTTAATGAAAATAGTAGTGTTTGGGACTTACTAATTCCAAATGTTTCAAAACACCATCAATGCATTGTTATTGACTTGCCGGGCTTTGGCAAAAGTCCATTACCTGCCAACCTTACAATAAAGTATATGGCTGATGCAGTGCATCGAATTATTGAAGAACAGAAAATATACAAACCAATAGTAATTGGCCATAGCATGGGCGGTTATGTTAGCTTAGAACTCGTTCATAATTACCCGGAGTTACTAAAAGGAGTTGGCTTATTTCACAGCACGGCCATTGCCGATTCTGATGAAAAGAAGGACAACCGATTAAAAACAATTGAATTTTTGGATAAAAACCCTGTGGAAGCTTTTTTTAAAGTATTTATTCCGGGGTTATTTGCTCCGCAAAATTTAAAGTCAGAGCTTTTAAAACTGACCGAAAACGTGGTAAAGCAAACCCATAAAGAATCGGTAATTGCAGGTACAAAAGCTATGCTTGAACGGGCAGATAGAACTGATGTATTAAAAAACTCAAAAATTCCTTGGCTTTTTATAGCCGGTCAATACGACCAGCTAATTCCCATGGAACAGATATCTTTACAAACTTCGTATTGTAATAAAGCCATGATTGAAATTTTAATTAACTCAGGCCATATTGGAATGATAGAAGAACCTGATAAATCATCAGAAATAATTTTAAACTTTGCAGAATGGTGTTTTAATTAGGAACTAGGAATCTAAAATAACTCAATAACCAATAACTTAATAACCAAAAAAATGGGAAGAGCATTCGAATTTAGGAAAGCAAGAAAGATGAAACGGTGGGGTAAAATGGCAGTAACCTTTACCCGAATTGGTAAGGAAATAGCCATGTCGGTAAAACAAGGTGGCCCTGACCCTGCCAATAACCCACGTCTTAGAGTTGCCATGCAAAATGCTAAAGCAGAAAGCATGCCCAAAGATCGTATAGACGCTGCTATAAGCCGTGCTTCAGCCAAAGATCAGAAAGACTATGCTGAAGTAGTATATGAAGGAATGGGACCTTACGGTGTGGGAATTGTAGTAGAAACAGCCACCGATAATCCAACCCGAACAGTGGCTAACATGCGTCTGGCTTTTAACCGTAATAATGGTGAATTGGGCAAATCAGGTTCTTTAGATTTTATTTTTGAACGCAAATGTATTTTTAAAATAGATCCTACCGGTTTAAATATTGAAGACCTTGAACTGGAATTGATAGATTTTGGGATGGAGGAAATAGAACAAGTGGAAGACGAAACCCTTATTTATACTGCTTTTACCGATTTTGGAAATATGCAAAAAGGCTTGGAATCGCTTAATATTCCTATCATTTCAGTAGATAAAGAACGTATTCCTCTAAGCACGGTAGAATTAACTACTGAACAAGCTGAAGAAGTAAATAAATTAATTGACCGCCTGGAAGAAGATGAAGATGTTCAAGGGGTGTTTCATAATATGAAAGGGTAGGTTTTTTAAAAAATAATTTCCTATCATACTTAATTCAGGTTGTTGTTCCTTAAATTAGCATAATAATTTACTCTTTCAGTTTTACCAAGATTGCTGTATAATTTTATTAGGTTGTCATATACATAAATCAATTTAGGATTTCTTGTGATGGCTTTTTCATAATTTATTATAGCCAAATCATAATTACCCTTATTATGATATACAGCCCCTGTATTAGCATAGGCATCGGCATTATTACTATCATATTTCAAAGAACTTGTAAAAATTTTTAAGGCATTTGCATAATCTTGTTTCTCAAAATAGATGACCCCTAGATTATTTAGAGCCAAAATGTAATCAGGCTTTTTTTCAATAGCTTTAACATACGCTTTTAGTGCATTTTCCTTGTCTCCCATTTCATAATAGGTTACTCCCAAATTATAAAATATTTCAGGGTCTTTGTCATAAATAATGGCTCCTTTATTAAAATATTTAATGGAACTATCAAAAAATTGTCTCCTAATAACAGGTTCTTGCGCTGTTTCAGCTTTTGCACGATATTCACTTGCCAATGATAAATTTGTTCGAACACTGTTAGGCGAAGTAATTGCGCCTGATTTAAAAAGTTCAAAATTATTTTTCCAAACTCCGTTGCGGGGGATAACGATAGAGGAATAAACAAATAATAAAATAATAGTTCCTGCATAAATATACTTAGCAGGGTTTACCTTCATAATACTGAAAATGGCAATTGGTAACACCATGCAAAATGCCAGTGATGGGGCAAATAAAAACCGTTCACCAAAGGTAGCCCCTATTTTTATAATAAGATTTGAAGCAAGAAAAAGTGTGAGCATAAAAAACAAAATGCTATATGCATAAATATCTTTCCTTTTAAATTTCCAAATTGCATAAGCGCATAATAAAAGGTAAACAACTGCTGAAACAATTGCAGCAATGCTTGTCCAGTTTACAATAGGAATCTGTTGGTATGAATAATCGTAACTTAAAGGATAAGGCCATATCAACATCCAAATATATTTGCCTAACATTACAAAATTGGTTGCATACATTTCAGAAGCATTTTTTGCCGCCATTAATGAATTATTAACCACTACCATTTTTTCAGTAAAGGTTACACTACTTAATACGTTGATTCTAATCAGCATATAAACAGCTATGGCTCCAAAATAGGGTATGCTAAGTTGTGCGATTTTTTTTACAGAAAATTCAGAGAAAAAATAAAGATTTAACACAATAATAAATACAAACATCAGACTTGTTTCCTTACTCATAATGGCGATAAAAAATACTAAAACAGACAACCAGTAATAGTTTTTCTTAGCATTTTGGATATACCTAGCCAAAAAATAAAAGGATGTGATGCCAAACAGAAAGCTCAGTATTTCATCTCGGCTTTTAATATTTGCCACTACCTCGGTATGAATGGGATGAAAGGAAAATAATAGGGCAGCAGCAACAGGAACCGCCAATGGATACTTGTTCAGTATTCTTCGCAGAAAAAGAAATAACACTATGCAGGTTAATGCATAAAATAACACGTTGAAAAAGTGAGATACATGCGGATTTAGACCGAAAAAAGAAGTTTCAGCCATAAAGTTTAGAAGTGCAACAGGCCTATATTGTGCATCATTGGCACCGCTAAATCCGTGCAGCGAACCCTTATTAAAAATGTCCTTTATCGCTGAAAAACCCTTTTGAATATGTACATTCTTTTTAGTGTATATGTCATCATCTAGTGCATAATCATAATTAAGTGTATTGCCATATAAAACAAAAGATGCAATAAAAATTGTCAAACAAACTAACAATATTTTACGCCTCTCTGAATTATTTCCCCCTTTCTTAGCCTTAGATTGGGGAGAAACTATGCTCTTTTTTTTCTTATTCACTTTAAAATAGATTTCAAATGTAAATAAAGAAACCTAAAACCGTTAAATTTTTGAAATTGAAAAAAATATTTGATAGACATTTTCTATTTAGCAATTACCACCTTGGTAGCTCCTAAATACAAATTATTTTGTTTAGCTATTAAAAAGTAATTACCTTTTGGCAAATTGTAATTTTCGAGTGTGAATTTGCCATTATTTCCGGTTAAGGTTACATTATACACTTCGGTGCTATTTAAATCAAATAGCGACACTTGCAATTGCTCAATGGAGGGATTGGTGGTAATGATGGCTCGCTCAAAAATTGGATTGGGATAAATAGTTATTCCTTTGAGTATAGAATTACTAACATTTCGTGGCTCCTCAGTTTTTGGAAAATTGCTGCGGTTCATAATATTATAAAATGCAAACACCTCATCTTTTTTCAATCTGTAAAAACTGTAGTTCATTTCTGAAAAATTGCGAACTCCATATGCTGTAAATGCGTTATCATCATCTGCTATTAGCAAGCTGCCACTTTCACCCGGTATTCCTATACTATTAATCCCAATATATTGCTGACTTACCAAATCAGCATATCCAGCTTTAAAATACATAGTATCTCCGTTAAAATCGCGGTAATAATTTACTCGGGCTCCATCCATGGGATACGAAAAATTATAATATCGGGTAGATAAAGCCTTCTGATTATTTTCTTCATAATCCATATTGACCCAACCGGCCTTTTCACCAATAGGTTCTGAAAGTTCCAACAGGGCTATATCCTTTTTCGATTTGCCTAAAAAATAACTTTTATAAATATAAATTTTATCAACCTTTACTCTGCCGTATCTGGATTCACGACCTTTATCATAAGCCGGTTTTACATACATGTTAGGTATAAACCCTTTTATTTCTCTCCACTCATCTACCTCATTTATTACACAGTGGGCGGCAGTAAGTACATACTTATCACCAACCAACATACCACTGCACTTATCCCAAGTGGTATCCCCATTTATTGATACTATTTTAACCGCAGCTGACGCAGGATAATGCTCCGTGTTTATAAAATTCATGGAAGCTTGCATTTCGGAAAACCGTGATACCTTGCTTGGGCTCAGCATTGCTTGATTAGGCATTTGCCAAATTGCTTTGTAATTTTTTGACTTGATATCGGAAATATTTACCTCGCTACTATTGGCAAATTTTATTAAAGAGATATTATCATTGACATCAAATACCATGAGTTGTTCCTCCTGAGCGAATGAACGTATACTTAAGTTAAGTACTATGCTTATGAGGAGCAAACGTTTCATAAACCATAAACGTAGTTAAGGATTAAAAAATTGCAGCGGTTCGGCTTTTACAAAGTTTTTAGCTTTGGCAAAGTTAAACGAAACAAAAGCTACTTATACATTTGCTCGTAGTATTTTTGGTAAGCTCCGCTTGTTACATGATCCAGCCACGTTTTATTGGCTAAATACCAATCGATGGTTTTTGACAAACCTTGTTCGAAGGTAACACTTGGATTCCAGCCAAGTTCATTCATTAGTTTTGATGAATCGATGGCATATCTAAAATCATGACCTGCACGGTCGGTTACATAGGATATTAATTGGCTGGATGTGTTATTAGGATTTCCTAATTTTTCATCCATTTGATTACAAAGTAATTTTACTAAATCTATGTTTTTCCACTCATTGTTACCACCAATGTTATAAGTTTCGCCATTTCGACCATTATGAAAGATCGTATCAATGGCTTTAGCATGATCCTCTACAAATAACCAATCTCTTACGTTTTCACCTCTACCGTAAACCGGTAGAGGCTTCTTATTAAGAATATTATTTATCATCAATGGAATTAATTTTTCAGGAAAATGATGCGACCCATAATTATTAGAACAGTTGCTGATTCTGATTTGTATTCCATAAGTTTCATGATATGCTCTTACAAAATGGTCGCTCGAGGCCTTAGAGGCTGAATAAGGTGAGTTTGGGCTATACGATGTGGTTTCTGTAAACTTTCCTTCATCGCTTAGCTCTCCGTATACCTCATCGGTAGAAACATGATAAAAAATTGCTGAATCTTTGTTGCAAAATGATTTAAAAGCATTTAGCAAGGTTACCGTTCCAATTACATTGGTTTGTACAAACTCCATTGGATTGGTGATGCTTCTATCCACATGACTTTCAGCAGCCAAATGAATTACACCATCAAATCGATGTACGGAGAATAAATTTTGAATAAATTCAGCATCACATATATCACCTTTAATAAAGGTATAATTTGGTGCTTTATCAGTATCTGTAAGGTTTTCAAGATTTCCTGCATAAGTCAATTTATCTAAATTGAAAATATGATATTCACGGTACTTATTGACAAACTGCCTAACAACATGCGAGCCTATAAAACCAGCTCCTCCGGTTACAAGTATTTTTTTCACTTCTTTTTATTAATCTTTAAAATTTCCATTTCTATTACTAAAGTAGCGTATGGGTCAACATATCTTGAACCTGTTTCTCCAAATGCCTCCACAAAAGGAATTATTGCCTGAATTTTAGAACCTTCTTCAGCTAGTAAAATAAGCCGATTAAGACCTTTAATATTTTCATCAGAACCCACTATAACCTTTATTCGGTCGCCAGGTTTGGTTCTGTCTATTATTTTTCCATCCAAATAGGTTATTAAATAGGAAACGTCAACTTCATCTCCTTCTAAAGCCTTTACTGAATTTCCCTTTTTTAAAAATTCATACTTTATTCCAGTTTCCTTATCCGTTAAAAAATTCCACTTTTTTAACTTTGCATACTCGACCATTTTATCTAATTCATAAACATACATGTTCACTAAATGTGCTTCCGGATCTAAAATATCCTTTACCTTCATTGTAAATCGTATCGTTTCACCTGGCTTTAAATAGTGGGGAATAGACTGACCAAGTGGTTTAAAAAAAGAATCAGCAGGCATTCTAAAAATAAGGCTGTCGCCTACCTTAAGCATTCCTAGGGCATCATTAAATAAAGAATGAAACAATGGAGCTGTTCTCACAAATTTTATTTTCTGGCCTAATTTATAAGAGTCTATAAAAATAGAATCATCTTCACGTTGCCCAATCATATCAACTAAATAATAATACCCTGGCTTTCCAGAACTACCTGTATCTGGCATAGAATAATAAAAATACTCCAAACCTGAAGGCGTCTTCTGATACTTTATTTCCTTTTTACACGATATAATACTCAATAAGATACTACAAATTATACTTAAACTAATCCCTCTCATATTTTATATTTTGAAAATTATTGTAGTTGATTCTTGTATAATTTTAGAACCTCGGTAAATTTAACTATGGTATTTTCTAAAGTATCAGAACTTTGGCCACCCGCGGCATTCTTATGTCCTCCGCCTTCAAAATGGTCTCTAGCAAATTCATTACACGGAAAATCCCCCTTACTTCTAAAAGACATTTTTACTAATTTGGTTCTATCGATTATAAGTACGGATAACTTTATTCCTTCAATACTTAAACCATAATTTACAAATCCTTCTGTATCTCCGGTCTTAATGTCAAATCTTGCTAATTCTTCTTTTGTTAAATAAATAAGTGCTGTCTTATATGCCTGTAATATTTCTATCTTTTCGTATAAAACAAAACCCATCATTTTTAAACGCAACATGGTATTAGAATCATATACCAACTCGTGTATTAAGCTGTTTTGAGCACCCTTATCTATTAACTCAGCTATAGCCCTGTGTGTATTGGAGGAAGTACCCCGATATCGAAAAGAGCCGGTATCAGTCATTATTCCAGTATATAAACAATCTGCAATTCGTGAAGTTATTTTATCTGTATGACCGCATTTTTTTATAAACTCATAAATCAATTCACTTGTACTGCTAGCTTCATAGGTCCAATAGCGATAACTATCAAAATTTGAAGGTTCACGATGATGATCTATCATTACTTTCTCTGCCTTAGAATTCTCTACTATAGGTCCATATTCATTTATTCGTTTTAAATCATTAAAATCCAAGCAGAAAATAAACTGGGCGTCATCCGTTATCAATTTGCACTTCTTTTCATTCCCCTCATAAACTATTACATCTTTATGCCCAGGCATCCAATGCAAAAAACGAGGATAATCTGTAGGAGTAATTATGTTAACGGTGTGTCCTAATTGCTTTAAATAAGCATATAAACCCAATGATGAACCCATTGCGTCACCATCAGGCTTATGGTGTGTTGTTACTACTATTCTTAAGGCTTCCTTCCCGTGAAGCATTTCAATTAATTCATCCGTATTATCGTGTATAAATTGCATTATAAAAACTTGGCGAATTTCGTTAAAAAAGAGGGGATAATCATTAATTTTGCGATCATTAAAAAAAGAAAAAGAATGACCAAATCAATCACATTTACAATGCTTAAGCCGGATGCGGTAAAAAACAATTACACCGGAAAAATCATAGACCATGTATTAAATGCAGGGTTTTCTCTAAAGGCCATGAAATACATTTGGCTTACAGCTGAACAAGCTGGTTCTTTTTATGCCGTTCACAAAGAGCGTCCGTTTTATAATGATTTAGTTGGCTACATGTCCAGCGGACCTATTGTTGCCATTGTTCTAGAAAAGGAAAATGCTGTAGAGGACTTTAGAAAAACTATAGGTGCCACTGACCCTCAAAAAGCAGAACCTGGAACCATTAGAAACCTTTATGCACAAAGTATAGAGGCTAATGCTGTTCATGGCAGCGATAGTGATGTAAATGCGCAAATAGAAGCCAGCTTCTTCTTTTCAAAATTTGAACAGTTTTAGATTATAAATTTATATAATTGAAAGCTACCAAATTAGGTAGCTTTTTTTATGTTCTTATACTACTATGATAAATACCATTAAATAGAAAAAGGGGCTTAATAGCCCCTTTTCTTATAAAATCATGTAATGGATTACTTTTCTAATACTTTAAATTCTACACGACGATTAGCGGCTATATCATCAGATTTTATTGGTTTTGATTCACCATAATTAGCAACTTTAAGTCTATCTCTTGATAAACCTTTAGATACCATATAGTCAATTACCGCTTTACTTCTACGTTCCGATAATCTTTGGTTGTATTCAGGTGTTCCTCTATCATCAGTGTGTCCACTAACTTCAATTTTTAAAGCTGTGTTTTCTTTCATTAAGGCTACAAGCTCGTTTATTTCAGTAACAGACTCAGCACTTAATTCATAGCTGTTTGTAGCAAAATTTACGTTCTGAAACTCATAAACATCTCCAACTTCTACAGAACCTTTTCCTACTTTAGACTTAAATTCTTCAAACATTCTTTTAAATAAGTTAATATCATCATCTTGTCTAGTATTAACATCTGTATTGTTTTTGGTGTCTTTCTTTAATTGATCAATATCATCACTATTAGTTTTCAAACGACTATCCAAATCATCTATTCGGGTCTTATCGTTGTCTAAGCGATCATCAATACCTTTCAAGCGTTTCTTCATTTCATCATCATCAGCAGCACTACCACCAAATTGGAAACCAAGGATAACTTCATGAGCACCTCGCATGTATGTTTTGTAGGCATTTACAGGTAGGTCGTATGCATAACCTAAAACAAACTGCTTATTGATACGGGTTCCAGCTAATAATGCCAAAGCATAATTTGAACGATACATTACACCACCCCAAATGAAATCACGGTAGCTAGCTATTGCTGAAATATCATATTGAACTCCAGGAGTATTTGGTGTGATACGAACAAAAGCTGTAGGTTCAATTTTCAACTTATCTTCCATAGCTCTTAGAACATAAGATGCATTTATCTGAAAGTGACGAACACTTCTGTAAACAACATCTTGAGTAGAAGCAGAAGTTGGCTGATCATACTTTATATCCAAAGCTAAAACTTGAGGAATAGATACACCGATATTTAAATCCTTATAATTATAATTTAACCCAAAATTTGCATCAAAACCAGTTTTGTTGTTATTACTAACCTGTAATAATGGATCGTCAGGGTGTTTAATAATCATATCAGTCATATTAAGTCTGTTATCAATAAAACCAAGACCCATACCTAATCTTAATTTACTATCCTCTGAAAAATTTATTCCATAAGCATAGCTTATCATTCCACCTGTACGATTAAAAATACCTGCATTATCTTGATACATACTTGCACCCAAACCAACATTCTTAGATCTTAATGGCCCATCAATTGTCAATGCTTTAGTTACAGGAGCACCAGGAATCTGGTTCCACTGATTACGATAAATCAAATATGCCTGGCTGTATTTCTGCACTCCTGCTAAGGCAGGATTCCAGACAAACTTATTGTAGTAGTAATGGCTTAACAAGGGTACTTGTTGTGCTTGACCTAGCAAACCTGATACTACGATACTTAATGTTATTAATAATTTTTTCATCTTTTCTATTTTTAATTAATTATTACTATTCTTCTGTTACTAATTATCTTTTACCTCTAACTAAGCTGATAGCACCTTTGTAAACCTTATCAGTACCTTCCATAGTAATTACGTAATAGTAAGCCCCATCAGGTAAATCATTACCACCTGTTAATTTATCGGTACCATCCCATTGGTTTTTATAACCCTTTACTTTGAATACTTCCATACCATATCTATTGAACACAGCCACTTCAGCAGTAGGATATGCTTCAATATTATCGATAATCCAAGTATCATTCAATCCATCAGGGTTTAGAGGTGTTATTACGTTATGTACAATTAGTACAAACTCAGCTTTAACAGTAATATCTACAGAATCCGTATCGATACAACCATTTCTGTCTATTACAGTAAGCGTATAAAGTATAGTTTCATCTGGCTTGCAAGTTGGACGAGCTATAGTAGCATTGGAAAGATATGTAGCTGGTGACCAATTGTAACTTCCGCCTAATCCAGCACCTTTACCGTTTAATATAACTGATTGTCCTTTATCAATAATAGTATCTCTACCAGCATCAGCGGTTGGCAATGGCCAAACTGTAATGAAAATAGAATCTTCGTTTGAACAACCTCCTAAAGTACTTGGTGCCCAAATTTTAACTTTATACCATCCTTGCTTAGTAGCAGTAAAAGTTTGGTTGGTTCCTAGAACAACTCCGCCTAAAGACCACTCGTATTGTCTCATTCCAGCATTTGCAGTTAAAATTGAATTATCTCCATCACAGAATTTAGATTTTGGAGTAGTAATCGTTACAACAGGTAATGGGTGAACTACAGCTGTTTTAGTTATACTGTTTATACAACCTTTATTTGAAGTAGCTCTAACAATTACACTATAAATACCATCTTTAGCATAAGTATGAAGAGGATCTTTTCCTGTTGAGAAAGTACTGTCACCAAAACTCCAGAAGTTTTCCTGAACATTATCCGTTGAACCTGAAGGCATAGCACTAGTATTTATAAATCTGCTAGTTTCTCCTATACAAACATCGGCAACAGTGAAGTTAGCAACTGGATTAGCCCATATTTGAACTGATTTTGTAAGTGTTTTAACACAACCTTGATTACTTGTAGCGGTTAAAGAAACATTAAACAATCCAAATCCAGTAAATGTATGTGAAGGATTAGATAATGTTGAATTACCTTGACCTGCGAAATCCCACTTATATGTCATAGCACCTACACCAATTGAGGAGGTATTAATAAATGTCATGGCACTGTTCTGACAAACAGGATTAGCAACATAATTAGGTTCTGGTAAAGTGTATACAGTTACATTACGAACTATCGTAGATGCACAACCGTTATTACTAACTACAGTTAATGTCACTGTATAAGTCCCGGCAGCAGCATAAGAACGACTAGGGTTCGATGTGTTTCCAGCTAAAGTAGAACCATCACCAAAATTCCAGAAACGACTAACTATAGAACCTCCTGTTGCTATTGATGAACCATCGGTAAATTTAACAGCAGTATCTTGACAAGTATTCTTGAATGTAAAGTTTGCCGTTGGACGTGGATTAACTGTAATTGTTCTGGTAATGCTATCTCTACATCCTAAAGCTGATATTGCTAACAAACTAACAGGGTAATTACCTGTAGCTGTATAAGCTTGTGTTGGGTTACCGTTCTTAGAGAAACTTCCATTTCCAAAATTCCAGTTAAAATCAGCTATTGTTCCAGTAGATATTGAAGAAGTATTTGTGAATACTGCTACTGAATCTTTACATGAATTAACAAATGTGAATCCAGCTATTGGGTTAGGATTTACAGTAGCAATAGCTTGAGTAGATAATGCATTATTAGCACAACCATAAGTTGTATTAGTTATTGATTCTAATTTAACAACTATTACTCCTGCAAGATTAGTAGTTGGTGCACCAACAGATAGTGGGTAGTTTCCTGGCCCTTTACCTGTCATAGCTGTCTGAACTACTCCATTTACTCTGTATGTTAATGACCAATTATCAGTACTAGCAATATTCGATACTAAAACATTAAAGTTAGCTGTTTTACCAGCACATATTTGAGGTGCTCCTGTTATTACAGCTTCTACGGTAGGTATAACAGTAATTTTTGTCACTGTAGAATTCGATATTGAGCAAGGTCCACTCTGAACTACTGCTCTGTATTCTCTAGTTTTAGATAAATTAGAAACGGTAATTGTAGTATTTAAATTACTTAAGGTTGTCCATGTAGATTGATTGTCGTCCGAATACTCCCAACGAATCACCTTTCCTACTAAACCAGTTACTGTAATATCACTTGTTGTTGCAGTATTAGCACATAAAGGATTAACTGTAGAAGCAGTAGTACCTCCAAGTGATTTTGGATATACTTCTAGTGTTCTGGTAAGAGTGGCAGTTCTAACACAACCTGTTGTTGTATTAGTTATTGATACGATCTTAATGGTATCAACTCTCATTGCCGTAGTTGAATTTGCAAAATTTGGCGTTGTGATACTAAAGTTACCTGGACCAGTTCCAGATCTAGTGTTTATAGAACCAGAATTTATTAGGTAGTTTATTGTCCAGCCTTGACCGGCAACTACATCATTCACATTTACTGTAAAGTCAACTGGGCTTCCATCACAAACTGAAGAAGGTGCTGAATCATGAGTAGCAGTAGGCAAAGCATTTACTGTTACAACCCCTACACCTGTTAAAGTATTTGAGCATAAAACACTACCAGATGATATTTGAATAGATTTTAATGAAACTACAGTAGTAGCAGTAAGTACATTAGTAGTTAATGTAAATGTACCATCTCCGGTTCCACTAAGTGTTCTGGTTGTGGATCCTTCTACAAAAGTAAGTGACCAAGATTGTCCGTATGTATTTGTAACTACAACAGACAAGTTAGCTGCGTTACCGGCACAAATTGTTGTATTAGTTACAGTTGCGGTCGGTAATTCATTAACAGTTATTGTTACAGATGAAGAGTTTGCACCACTGCATACACCACTTTGAACAAAAGCTCTGTAAAGAGTGGTTTGGGTTAAATTACTGTATGTTAATGCAGAGGTTGAATTATTTATAGTAGTCCATGTAGAACCACCATTTATTGAAGACTCCCAACGAACAACAGCTCCTGTATTTCCAGTTAAAGCTAAAGTACCGCTATTCGTTCCTTTACAAACTGTTGCAGAGGAAGAAACTGTACCTCCTACAGTAGTAGGATCAACGGTTATTACTTTAGCATCATTTAACGTTGAAGAGCAACCTGTTGTAGTATTTGTGATAGTTCCCAATGTCAATGTAGATGTGGTAGGTAATACAGTTGCAGTGGTCGAAATGGTAAATGAACCAGATCCTGAACCAGAAGTACTTTCGTTAACTGCAGATCCTGAACTTGGCGCTTTAACATTATAAGACAAGGTCCAATTTTGTGTTGTTTTAACTTTACTTACATCAAAAGTAAAGGTGATTTTGTTTCCTTGACACACACTATTTGGTAGTGTAGTATAAGTAGCTTTAGGCAACTCATTAACTGTTATGTTAATCAATCCGGTTAACATTTGGTTACACTGTGGTGATCCACTAATTTGTTTAATACTTAACAATGTAACTGAAATACTAGATGATAAAGTCCCTGTATTTAAGGTGTAAGTTCCATCACCGGTTTTTTCCAATGAATCACGCTTAGAACCTATCATGTAGTATACTCTAAATGTTTGACCAAATGTATTAGTAACCGAAATAGTGAAGTTAGCAGAACTATTTTCACAAATAGTTTGTGAACTAGCTATGGTAGCAGAAGGTAAATCACGAACGGTAATAGTTACAACATTTGAAGCAACTTCTGCACATTCACCATTCTTAACGATTGCTCTGTAATATGTAGTGGCTGTAAGGTTACTGTATGTTTGGGTAGCACTGTTGTTGGTTATTCCTATAAAATTACTTGTTGGACTAACTGTACTGTATTCCCATCGAACTATCTTACCATTTCCTGAACCAGCTGTGTAAGTAGCAGAACCAGCGTTGCTTAATTTACAAACTGTCGCGTCACCTGTAGAAGTTCCTACTGTAGTAGTTGCATCCACTCTTATTGATTTTGTTTCAGAAACTGTTCTGGTACAACCTGTAGTAGAGTTTGTTATAAGTGTAAAGCTAACAACTGCATTTCCTGGAGTATTCAACACGGTAGTATTGAAAGTAAATGTTCCTGAACCTGTTCCTGAAGGCACTGGAGAAATTGAGACTCCTTCAATAGTTCCTGTCAAATTCCATCCTTGACCCGTTGGTACATTAGTAACCGTTACAGTATATGTTGTTGAATTACCTTGACAAATTGGCCCACCAACACTAGATAAAGTTACAGTTGGCAATGCATTTACATTAACTGTAGCAGTACTAGTTAAGGTACTGTTTGAACAACCTTTTCTAAAAGTAGAAGATATTGTTGAATCCACTGAACTTAAGCTAACCAAAGTTATATCGGTATTGCTATTTAGTACTGAAGTTGTTATTGTACCTGATGCTCCAAAAATCGTAATTGATTTAGAAGTTGTTCCTTCTAAGTAGTTTAAAGTTGATCTCTGACCAGCAGCTACATTAGATATACTCACTGATAATGTTGCAGTATTTCCAGCACAAATTGTAGTAGAACCACCAATTGTTGCTACAGGGATTTCTTGAACAGATATAGTAATTACATTGGATTCTTTTTCAGCACACGTTCCACTCTTAACAATAACTCTGTAATAAGTTGTTTGAGAGATGTTTATGTATTGTTGAGAATTAGTAGTATTGGTAATTGCTGTCCATGGTCCTGAAGAGCTTATAACACTTGACTCCCAACGAACTACGGCTCCGTTTGAACCACCAACTACATAGGTTAAGTTACCTGAATTACTGTTTTTACAAACGGTAACGTCAGTTCCTAGTGTTCCAACGGTTGTGGTAGGGTTAACTGTAATATCTAATGACTGTCCAGTTAATGTTCGAGAGCAATTTGGTGTTAAACCAGTAGTAGTAATAGAATTTAACGTTATAGTAACAGTCCCTGCACTCAAAGCACTCGTATTTACTGTGTAAGTACCCGGCCCATTACCAGCAGTTGTTTTTGAAGTAGAACCTTCTGTGTAACTCATGGACCAACCTTGACCAGTTGACAAGTTAGAAACTGTAAATTCAAAACTACTTGTACTACCCTGACAAACTGGGCTTACAACGGCATTTAAAGTTGCTGTTGGTAAAGGTGTTACATTTACCGTAGCAGTTGAAGTTAAAGTATTAGGTCCACAGGCTGGATTTGTTGTTGTTCCTGCATGTGTTAACGATATACTTTGTAAAGTAATATCAGAAGTTGAAGTTAAAGTTCCGGTAGTTAAAGTTTTGTTACCATCTCCTGAACCAGTGAATGTTTTAGTATTTGTTCCTTCAAGATAAGTTATTGACCATGGATTTCCAAAAGAATTTGAAACGCTAACAATTAATGTTGTTGTCGTTCCCTGGCAAATTGTACTTGAACCTGAAATAGTTGCATTTGGCTGTTCTCTTACAGTTATGGTATCAGGTGCTGAAGTAGCTGTAGCACATGAACTATTTTTAACCACTACTCTGTAATTAGTTGTTTGCGTTAAATTACTATATGAATAAGTAGATGATGTTGTTCCTGTTGTACTCCAAGTTGCTCCGCCATTTATAGAAAACTCCCAACGTACAATTGCACCGTTTCCTCCACTGTAAGTTAACGATCCTGAATTAGACCCTTTACAAACTGTGGCCTTTCCAGAAACAGAACCTGCCACTGTTGTAGCATCAACAACTATAGTGTCTGTTTGTCCTGTTAATGTGCGAGTACAATTAGGTGTTGTACTGGTTATGGTTATTGAATTTAAGGTTACTATAACATTACCTGGTGTATTTAAGACACTTGTAGCTTTATTATAGGTACCTGGTCCATTACCTGTAGTTGTTTTAGCTGTTCCACCTTCTGTGTAGCTCATTGACCAAGCTTGGCCGGTTGCTATATTAGAAACTGTAAAGTCAAATGAACTAGCTGATCCCTGACATATAGGTGTATTAGTTATAATTAACGTAGCATTTGGTAAAGGTGTTACAGTGAAAGTAACATCACCACTTTGTGTGTTTGGTCCACATGTTACTCCTGCAGTTGTAGCTATATCTTGTAATGAAATTACTGTATTTGAACTGAAAGTTGAACTAGAAGTAAATGTAAATGTACCATCTCCTGTTCCTGTTAAGGTTCTGGTTGATGCACCTTCCATTACTTTTACTGCCCATGCTTGTCCGTATGTATTACCTACAGTTATTGTGTAGGTTCCATTTGTATACTGACAAATTGGATTATTAGCACTTGGTATAGCTATCGTTACCGTTGGTAACTCATTTACTGTAACTGTAACCTCATTCGTTGATACGATTTCTGAACATGTATTGTTTCTTGTGTATACTCTGTATTTAGTAGTCTTTGTAAGATTTGTGAAAGTTAATGAAGTGGTTGTATTTGAAACAACTGTCCATGTTGAACTTCCAGATGGAAGATACTCCCATCTAACTACTGTACCATTATGACCAGATACACTTAAACTTCCGGAATTTGTTCCTTTACATACGGTTACATCAGAAATTACTGTTCCTGCTACTGAAGTTGCATCAACTGTAATATTCTTCGTCTGACTAGCAGGTGTTGAATTACAATTTGGTGTAAGACCGGTAGTTGTAATATCTGTTAAGGTAACAGTAATAGAACCTGGTGAATTTAAGGCAGGTGTTGTTGTTGTAACTGTAAAGGTTCCTGAACCTGTATTAGTGTAATGAAGACCAGTAGTTGATCCTATACTGTAAGTTACATCAAAACCTACACCACTTGCTAAATTACTTGTAGTGATAGAGAATGTAGCAAACGTTGAAGTTCCTTGACAAACTGGAGTAGTTACACTGTTAAGTGTTACGCTTGGACGTGGTGTTACTGTGAAAGTAACATCACCGCTTTGTGTGTTTGGTCCACATGTTACTCCTGCAGTTGTAGCTATATCTTGTAATGAAATTACTGTATTTGAACTGAAAGTTGAACTAGAAGTAAATGTAAATATACCATTACCTGTTCCTGTTAAGGTTCTGGCTGAAGCACCTTCCATTACTTTAACTGCCCATGCTTGTCCGTATGTATTACCTACAGTAATAGTATAGGTTCCATTTGTATACTGACAAATTGGATTGTTAGCACTTGGTATAGCTATCGTTACAGTTGGTAATTCATTTACTGTAATGGTTACATCAGTTGAATTAGCCTCAGAACATGGACCATTCTTAATAACAGCTCTGTATTGAGTCGTTGCTGTTAAGTCTGTAAAGCTTAATGTAGTAGTTGTATTTGATACAGATGTCCATGTTGAACTACCTGTTGGCAAATACTCCCATCTTACAACTGAACCTGTTTGACCAGATACACTTACACTTCCAGAATTTGTTCCTTTACATACTGTCTGAGCTGTCGAAGCAGTTCCTCCTACTGTTGGTACAAATACTGT
>CAMDGU010000032.1 GCA_945897885.1 Chitinophaga pinensis | reverse complement strand
GAATCACTAACAACCTTTACAAATTTTAACTCAATGGGCTCTGTAGTATCTTTTAAATAAAACAAACCACTTTGCCCAACAGAAAGGGTACCTATCCCTTCATAAAATTTAAATGGAGGAATGGGTGGGTCTTTTTTGCAAGCCAATAGTGCTAAACTTATGAGGAGAATAAAAGATATGGAAGCTTTTTTCATGATTTTGCCACTTCAAATTTAAAAAATAATACCGGCCTCATTAGTCAACTGCCAAGAAATTCACAAAAAGATTGCATCATCCAATTTTTAAAGAAAGGCATTTCATAAAGCATTCTCTAAAAAAATAAATATAAACTGCGAATGAAACCATTAATTTTTTTTAGACTTGCAGTAAAATGAAACACGTATCAGCAACTCTTCTTTTAATTAGTGCTGCCCTATTTGCCCAAGCACAAAATGATAAAGGTGTCTTTTCAGGAAATTTTCAAGGTTCATACAATGTTTTTGCGGTAGATACCAATATTGGGGTTACTGAAAAAACCTCACCACAATATGGCACACAAAAAACAAGTGCCGAGGCTTTTTTATTTATGAACTATAGTATCTACGGCTATAGCATTGCTGCCCGTTTTGATTTATTTAATAACTCAAATTTATTAAACCCAAGCGGTTCCTTTTCAGGCCAGGGTTTGGGATTTTGGCAAATCTCAAAAGACATTGATAAGCTAAATATTACAGCAGGTTATTTTTACGAGCAATTTGGTTCAGGGCTTGTTTTTAGAGCCTATGAAGATCGATTAATTGGTATTGACTATGCTGTGCAAGGGGTAAAAGCAAAGTACACCATAAATGATAATTTTATTGTAAAAGCATTTACCGGACGCCAAAAAGGATTTCAGGAAAATCGGTTTGGCTTCGCCAATCAAATTATTAAAGGAGTAAATGCAGAAGGAAGCCGAACCATAGCAAATGCGGATTTTAATGGTGGATTATCCTTGGTTAATCGCACCTTAGATAATGATGCCATGAATAGTTTGGTTACTGAAATAAATGCCTTGGATGTAGACAAACGCTTTTATCCAAAATACAATGTTTATGCCTATAACGGCTATTTCACAATGGCAGTAAAAGACTTTACCTATGGGGTTGAATACGTTGGAAAAACCAAAGAAGCCTCCAGAAATCAGCTTACCGGAGATTTGGAAAACGAGGCCGGTAAATTGGTTTTGGCTACGGCGGGTTATTCCAAATCTAAATTGGGTAAAAAAAAGAAAAGCGGTATTGGGGTTAATTTACAGTATCGTTATGTTGATCATTACAATATGAACCTTACGCCTAATGTGAAGCCATTGGAAGGCTTGGTAGGGTTTGTTCCGTCACTTACTCAGCAAAGCACTTACAGGCTTTTGGCACGCTATTCAGCTCAAGCCATTACAACAGGAGAAACAGGAGTGCAGATGGACATTAATTATACGATTAATAAAGAAAATGCCATAATGATAAATTTGGCTGATATAAAACAATTGAACGGTGACCGACTATACCGTGAATATTATTTTGAATACAGCCGAAAGTTTAATAAAAATGTAAAAGCAAAAGCCGGGGTTCAGGCGTTGTATTACGATCAAGAAATTTATCAGGGAAAACCAGGGCATGCTCCGGTTGAAGCCATTACCCCATTTGCGGAAGTAACCTGGAAAGTGGATAAGAAAAATTCATTACGCTTTGAAGGACAATACCTAAGCACTGAACAAGATTACGGAAGTTTTGCCAATGCCATAGTGGAGTGGAATGTATCACCCCATTATTCCTTTGCAGTATCGGATATGATAAACGTGAAACCTCACCGTTATGAAGACAACCCAACGCCTGATAAGGTATTGCATTACTACTCAGTATTTGGAAAATACAGCATTCACACTACGGCCTTTACTTTAGCTTATATCAAACAAGTGGAAGGGGTAAATTGCTCAGGAGGAGTTTGCCGTTTGGAGCCGGCCTTTAGTGGGGTAAGGTTTACTTTGACTACGAATTTTTAGAGATAATACGCAACCTTGGTTTTATCTAATTTATGAATTGGATTTAAACTAATCACCTAAAATTTATAGATGCCTCGTTCCTCGGCATGACTAAAGAGAAAATTTAGAAGATTTTAATTTGCCTTGGCACTCAGAGCTTCAACCATTTTAGAACCTATTTCGGCAGGAGATTCAACCACATAGATTCCACATTCAGCCATAATTTTCATTTTGGCAGCAGCAGTATCGTCAGCTCCACCTACAATAGCTCCGGCATGACCCATGCGGCGTCCCGGAGGGGCAGTTTGTCCGGCAATAAACCCAACTACTACTTTCTTATTTCCGGTGGCTTTAATCCAACGTGCGGCATCGGCTTCATAACTTCCACCTATTTCGCCAATCATAACTATAGCATCCGTTTCAGGGTCGTTCATTAATAATTCAACGGCATCTTTGGTAGCTGTTCCTATAATTGGGTCACCACCAATACCAATGGCAGTAGAAACCCCTAATCCCGCTTTTACAATCTGGTCGGCGGCTTCATAAGTTAAAGTACCTGATTTAGACACAATACCAATTCTTCCTTTTTTGAATACAAAACCCGGCATAATACCAACCTTGGCTTCATCTGGAGTTATAACCCCAGGGCAGTTAGGGCCTATTAACGTACAATCACGTTTTTTGATATAAGCCTTTACAGGAATCATATCCTTTACAGGAATTCCTTCGGTAATACATACAATTACTTTTATACCGGCATCAGCCGCTTCCATAATGGCATCAGCTGCAAACGGAGGTGGAACAAAAATGATAGATACATTGGCTCCGGCTTTGTCTACCGCTTCTTTTACCGTATTAAAAACAGGGCGATCCAAATGGGTTTGTCCTCCTTTACCTGGAGTAACACCACCAACAACATTGGTACCGTATTCTATCATCTGACCGGCATGAAAAGTACCTTCAGTACCTGTAAAACCTTGAACTATTACTTTGGAATTTTTATTAACTAAAACGCTCATGTGTTGTATTAAAAACGAGGGGCAAAAGTAATTTTAAAATAGGCAGGAAACAACAAGGATAAATCTCAAATCACCATCAATTATGGAAATTTTAGGAATAAAACTCTTTAATAAAAGGAACCTTAAAATTTTCTATTTACTGCAAGGTGCCTGAACTTCAGCCATGATAACTTTTACTCTGTCATCATTTTTTATAGCTCCAAAGCCACCGTAAACATTATTTACTTTATGAAATCCATTAGCTTTAAGAATAGAGCATGCTATAACGGAACGGTAACCACCAGCACAGTAAACATATTGATCTTTGTCCTTATCAATATTTTCTAAATTATCCTGAAGATTGGCTAAGGTACTAAATTCAGCATTCTCCACATGGCCTTGTTCAAATTCGGAAGGTTTGCGAACATCAAGTATTCCAATATTTTTACCATGTTTTTGCTCCAAAGCTAATTCTTCAGTATCTACTGATACCAGCATGTCTATTCGTTTTTCTGCACCAACCCAGGCCTCAAATCCTCCCTCTAAATAACCGGCAATATTATCAAACCCAACACGAGCCAATCGAATAACACTTTCCTTTTCTTTGCCTGTTTCGGTTACCAAAATTATTTTTCTATCCAACTCAAATAAAGTGGCTGCCCAAATAGCATATTGACCATTTAAACCAATATTGATAGCTCTTGGCACGAAACCATTTTCAAAAACTAATGGGTCGCGGCTGTCAATTATCAAGGCTCCATCCGTTTTCAGTGTTTCAAATTCTTCAACCGAAAGGGCTTTCATCCCGTTGGTTTCTATTTCAGAAATGCTGGCATACCCTTGTTTATTTAGTTTTGCATCTTTAAAAAAATATTCGGGCGGAGCTGAAATGCCGTCCGTTACTTGTTTTATAAATTCTTCTTTTGTTAAATCAGCCATGGCATAATTAGAAGCTTTTTGAACACCAATGGTGCTAAAAGTTTCTTTTCCCATGCTTTTTCCGCAGGCACTCCCGGGGCCGTGAGCCGGATAAACAATAACATTATCACCCAATGGTTTAAGTTTTGAATTTAATGAATCAAATAACCAACCCGCCATTTTTTCCGTATTCAAATCAGGGTTGCCATCCAATAAATCGGGGCGGCCCACATCTCCTACAAACAAAGTATCACCGGTAAAAACACAATGGTCTTTTCCTATTTCATCTTTTAATAAATAACAGGTACTTTCAGGCGTGTGGCCTGGAGTGTGTAAAGCAGTAATTGTTAAATTTCCTAAAGAAAAAACCTGTCCGTCGGTTGCTATAAGCGCATCAAAACCGGTTTCAGCTTTTGGGCCATAAATAATAGTAGCACCTGTAGCTTTAGCCAAATCCACATGACCAGATACAAAATCTGCATGAAAATGGGTTTCGAACACATATTTTATTTTATGTCCTTGCTCATCGGCTTTATCAATGTAAATCTGATAATCGCGGATGGGATCGATGATGGCAACTTCGCCGTTGCTTTCGATATAATATGCGGCTTGAGCCAAGCAATTGGTGTACAGTTGTTCAATGTTCATTTGGTTATTGAGTTAATGGGTTACTAATTATGGAGTTGTTAATAAACAACGTAACAATAAAACGGTTTGACAATTAAGCCGTGTGAATGGTAAATTCAAAAAATTCCATTACCTGATTGGCCAATAATTTACGGCAGGCTTCGTCCGTTTTTGTTTTTGCTTCTGCTTCGTTGGCGGCTTCTATTTCCATAGTAATGTGCTTACCAACTCTCACATTTTGAACTTGCGGCAACCCAATGGCAGCCATGCTTCCTGTTACGGCTTTACCTTGTGGATCCAACAAATTTTTGTGAGGCATTACGTTTATTTCAGCTATAAATTTCATTAAGGCAAAAATACGATAATAGATTATTTAATTTTTTACTAACAGGTTTCAATTTTTGAACCACATAGGAGCATAGAAACATAGAAAACCTTATAGAAAATAAACTGCGTGAATCCTTAAATGCCAATGTGACTATGTTGTTCAAAGAGGAACAGGTGATTTTTTAGGAGCAATTAATGAAACCAGCACATATCCTAAAATAACGAAAGGCAATCCCTGAAATTGAAAAAATATCAAAGCGAGTAGCCCAATGAGCAAAACTAAATAGCGGTAAACATTATCTTTCAGGCCATAGTTTTTAAATTTTAAAGCCAAAAGCGGCAATTCAGAAACCATTAAAATACACAGCAAAACGACTAAACCTGCTACAAACCATGGATTGAGCATAAACGCCAAAGGCCCTGCTTTATCAATAAAGGGCAAAGAAGCGATAACAATTCCGGTACTTGGAACCGGCAAGCCAAGGAACGAATCACTTTGGCGGGTATCAATATTAAACTTAGCTAAACGGATGCAGGCAAAAATGCCGATAAGCAATCCTAAAAAGGAATAATCGCCCATAAAACCATAACCTATTAAAATTAATGAAGGAGCTACCCCAAAACTCACCACATCCGCCAAACTATCTAGTTGCTTTCCCAGCTCTGAATGAACCTTTAATAAACGGGCAGCCAAACCATCAAAAAAATCTAAAACAGCTGCGCAAAAAATTAAAAGAGAAGGATAAACATACCACCACATTTTGTAGGCAGATTCTTCCAAGTGTTCGTCTGTATATTCTCCACTTTTAGATGCAGCTAGGTAGCACGCAATCATCCCACATGTCAAATTTCCAAGGGTAATAATATTAGGTACCCATTTTTTAATAGCATTCATTAATTACGAATTAGAAATTACGAATTACGGGTGACCAATTCCTAATTCCTAATTATTAATTCCTGATTATTTTCATTATTGCCAAACAATTTCCACGTTAATCAGATTTTACAATAATATAGTCTAACGTAATAGTATAGCATCCTTTATAAAAATAATTTTGCACCGCTTTAATACAAACATGTTTAAACCCATCCTAACAGCCGTTTTTCTCCTTTTTACAACCCTACTATTTGCCCAAAATTACACCATCAGTGGTAGAATTACAGATTCAAAAACCGGTGAAGACCTAACAGGAGCGACAGTTCTTATTCCCGGAACAAATTATGGAGTAGCCACAAATTCGTATGGTTTTTATTCACTAACTCTTCCAAAAGGAAATTATAAGGTTTCATTTAGGTATGTAGGGTATGACAATATTGAAAAATCAATAGCCTTAAATAAAAACACCACCATCAATGTGGAACTTAGTGAATCATCCAAAGACATTGATGAAATAACTATAAGTGCTAAGGCTGAAGAATCAAAAGTTGAGAACAAACAGATAAATGTAATGAAACTGGATATGCAAACGGTGAAACGTATACCGGTTGTATTTGGCGAGGTAGATATTTTAAAAACAGTTACCATGCTTCCCGGTATAATTAGTGCAGGTGAAGGCAATTCCGGATTTAGCGTAAGAGGTGGAACACAAGACCAAAATTTGATATTATTGGATGAAGCTACTGTTTACAATGTATCTCATTTATTAGGTTTTTTCTCTGTTTTTAATGGGGATGCTATAAGGGATTTGGATGTTTATAAAGGTGGAATACCACCTCAATACGGAGGTCGTTTATCATCTTTAATAGATATTAGGATGAAGGAGGGTAATAACAAAAAATTTGCAGGAACCGGAGGCGTTGGATTACTTTCAAGCCGATTAACCCTTGAAGGACCTATTGTAAAAGACCAAGCCTCGTTTATCATTTCTGGGCGCAGGTCATATGCCGATGTGTTTTTACCATTGGCTCCGCAGGAAGAAGCAAAGAATAGCAAGCTTTACTTTTACGATTTTAATGCCAAAATTAATTACAGACTGAGCGATAAAGACAAATTATTTATCTCCGGATATTTTGGTAGAGACAAATTTGAATTTACTAATCTTTTTGGAAACAGCTGGGGAAATAAAACAGCTACTGTTCGCTGGAATCACTTATTTAATAAAAAGCTTTTCAGCAACCAAACCCTTATATTCAGTGATTTTGACTATTACTTTAAAATTAATATTTCGGATGCCAATAGTTTAGAATTTACCCAAGGAATTACCGATGTAAGCTATAAATCTGATTTTGCCTGGTTTTATAACCCCAATAATAAATTTAATTTTGGGGGAGTCATAACCCATCACACTTTTAATCCCGGTGAAATAAGACCAATTGGTGACGGCTCTATTCTTACTGCCCCAATTATTTTAGAAAAACGAAAAGCTTTGGAAAGTGCATTGTATGCCGAACACGAGCATAAATTTAATGCACGATTTAAAGTTCGTTATGGCGTTCGGTATTCTATTTTTAATAATCTTGGAAGTGCTAAAGAATATCAATTTGCTTATGATAGTGCTGGAGCTGCTCCACAAGTAGTAGATACATTTACTTACAAAAAAAATGATATCATAAATACATACGGCGGCCTTGAACCGCGAGCCAGTGCAAGTTATAATCTTACAAAAAATGATGCAATAAAAGTGTCTTATAACCGAACTTTCCAATATTTGCAGCAAGCCTCCAACAGTTCATTTGCGCTGCCTACTGACCAATGGATACCTGCCAACATCAATATTAAACCTCAAATAAGTGATCAGGTAGCTTTGGGATTTTTCAAAAATTTTGATTTGGGATTAGAAACTTCTGTTGAGGTTTATTACAAATGGATGAAAAACCAGATTGATTTTAGAGACAATGCTGTACTATTTTTAAACGACCAGGTGTATGGTGAATTGCTTACCGGCAAAGGATGGAGCTATGGTTCCGAGTTTTTTATTAAAAAAACCAAAGGAAAATTTAAAGGTTTTATTAGTTACACCTTATCCAAATCCATGCGTCAAATAAAAGGAATTAACAACTACAATCCTTACCCAACCAATACAGATAGACGACATAATTTAACCATTACGACAAACTATGATATTAGTAAAAAATGGGATGTGAATTTGAATTTTGTATTGGCTACAGGAAATCCAATTACTTTTCCTCAAGGCCGATGGGTATATGATGGGAAATTGTTAAGCCTTTATGGTCCAAGAAATTCTCAACGCTTTCCTGCCTACCATAGGATGGATGCAGGGGTAAATTATTATCCTACCATGCGTAAAAAAGGAAAAGTAGAAAGCACTTGGAATTTTTCATTGTACAATGTTTACGGAAGAAAAAATCCATATACCATAACTACCGGAACCCGCAAAACAACGTCTGCAGATGGAAGTCAGGTAGATACAGGAATACCAATAACCGAACAAGTGGCCTTATTTCGCTGGATACCATCTGTAACCTGGAATTTTAAATTTTAATTAAGAAAACGAACGATGAACAAAATATTTAAAAA
Source organism: Chitinophaga pinensis (assembly GCA_945897885.1). Taxonomy (GTDB): domain Bacteria; phylum Bacteroidota; class Bacteroidia; order NS11-12g; family UBA9320; genus JABWCE01. The sequence continues at coordinate 24,107 of CAMDGU010000032.1, read as the reverse complement.
CATTTTAATTTTCACAACAGCCATAGTTGCATTATCCTCTTGCCGAGAGGAAGTAATACTTGACTTGAATACTGTTGGGGCTATCCCGGTAATAGAAGCTAATATCAGTAATGATAGTGTGCCTTTTGTGATTAAAATAACAACTACCGCCGATTACTATTCTTTAGATATTCCTATTGTAAATGATGCTTTTGTAACTATCAGCGGAAGTGATGGAAGTTTGGATACTCTTATTTTTATGGAAAGCACAAAATGCTATCAGTCTATTCCTGGATCTCCTAAATTTATCCATCCTTGCAAAGTTGGTGTGGCTTACACTTTAAATGTTACTTATAAAGGTAAAACCTACAGTGCAACTGAAACTTGCTTACCACAAAATCCAATAGATTCTTTAAAAACAATCTATCTACCTAAAAGAGGATTTTTCCCCGCCGGCTATTACTTGTATGAATGGACCAGAGAAAAACCAGGAAAAGGCGATTGCTACCTATGGAACCTTTACCAAAATGATACAATGCTAACTAAAGACTTTTATTATTTAGCCGATGATCAATTTTTAGAGGAAGGTGGACAATATTTAAGTACCGATTTTCAATTCCCATTCCGTTTGAATGATAGTATTAAGCTGGAACAGATAGCTATTTCACGCCAATTTTATAATTTTTTAACAGCCATTCAAAGCCAAACGGGAAGAGATGGTAGCCCTTTTTCAGCCCCACCTTCCAACATAGCAGGAAACATTAGCAACGGAGGATTGGGATATTTTGCCGTTAGAAACATTATCCGAAAAAAATTAGTAGCAAAATAGGGAGATAGAACATGAGTACAGAGATTGTGAGATATAAGTATAAAGATGTATTGTAATTTTAAGATCTCCTCTAATAAAAAAATCAAAACCACTCCAACACTATTACATAAAATTTATCACTTCGAATTTATCTCCATTCATGTCTCATAATCTCTGTACTAAAACCTCATAATCCAAAAAAATGCCTAATAAATTATTTATAATAGCCTTTTTTTCTGCTTTAATGCTGCTGATAGACTGGTATGTTTTTAACGGATTAAAAGTTTTAATAAGCAATTACCAGCCAATAACCCAAAGGTGGTTTAAAACCGGATTTTGGATCCTTACAGCAACTAATATTTTAATGTTGGTAACGTTTCATTCATTACCAACCCACCAATTTTGGGGATTGAAAGTTGTGATAGCCACCTTTCTTTTTGGTCAATATTTTGGCAAATTTGTTTGGATACTCTTTTTATTTATTGATGATATCATTCGTTTTTTCAGGTGGACTGCATCCTTATTTCAAACAAAAACTGAAAGTGTAGCCGGAACCAAAATCAGTCGTTCTGATTTTATAGTAAAAGCTGGATTGCTGGCCGGGGGAGGAATAATTGCTGCCTTAAGTTGGGGTATTTATAGTGGTGCTTATGATTACAGAGTAAAACGACGAAGTATTACTTTAAAAAATCTTCCTGACTCCTTTGATGGTTTTAAAATTGTTCAAATAAGTGACATACACTCCGGCTCTTTTTGGAATACAGAAGCGGTTCAAAGAGGTGTGCAAATGGTATTAGATCAAAAAGCGGATGTGATTTTTTTTACAGGAGATTTGGTAAACAATGAGGCATCAGAAATGAAACCTTACATGGATGTTTTTAATAAACTAACTGCACCGCATGGTGTTTTTAGCATTTTTGGTAATCATGATTACGGTGACTATGTGCAATGGCCAAGCTCCGAAGCAAAGATTCAAAATTTAGAAGATTTAAAAACGGTTCACAAGGAATTGGGCTGGCGATTATTGGTTGACGAACATGAAAGAATATCTATTGGAAATGATTCGATTGGCATATTGGGGATTGGAAATTGGGGAAATAAAGGTCGGTTTCCAAAATACGGTGTAATGAAAAAAGCTGTAGAAGGAACTGAAGATTTACCCGTAAAACTCTTGTTATCTCATGATCCAAGTCATTGGCGCGGTGAAGTTTTAAAGGAATATCCTGATATTGATGTTATGTTTTCAGGCCACACCCACGGTATGCAGTTTGGGGTGGAAGTAGCAGGTTATAAATGGAGTCCAATAAAATACATGTATAAAGAATGGGCTGATTTACACAAAGAAGGACACCAGCATTTATATGTCAACCGCGGATTTGGATTTTTGGGCTATCCCGGCAGATTTGGCATATTGCCTGAGATTACAGTTATTGAGCTAAAAAAAGGGTAGTTAGTCGAACCTCAAAAAAATAATGAATCCAATTATAGGAAGTATTATGGGAACAAATTATTGAAAATAGTTTGCAAGCATTTCAATAAAATTATCATAAACCTCTTTGAAAACAACCATCCCTAAAAACTAAAAATTAACTGTCTTACCCTAAAAACAGGTGTTCGGGTTAAGGTGCGGTGGGTTTGACAAAACGGCGGGGGTGTGATGGGTTCGGCTTGGGAGCATCGTTTTGTCTTGATTTTTTGGTTCTTTTTCATCAAGGAAATCGAAGATTCATGAACACCTATAAAGGAAAATATAAACGTGAATAAAAAGAACGTTAGCTCTTTTAATATCTAAAGCTATATCAATCAAAATCAATGTTCTTCTTTCTATTTATCTCCTTTTTTAGTTCACTGATTTGCTGTTTATTTTTTAAAGGTGTTCATGAACCTCGTTCCTCGGTTTGCTTGCCCAAAAAAGGAGCAAAAAAAGGCACCAACAAAACCAACTGCAAAATTTTCACATAATTTATCCGTAAGGTTAAAAAGTAGTTATGAAAATTTTGCAGTTCGCTCTTTTCATAAGTAATCCATGTTTATTTTCAATGGTCTTATGCAATGCTTCGCATGTGTTGGATCGCAGCCGCACCCATGCGGATGATGCCATACGGACGAATATTTTCTTCGTTAAAAATTGACTTTTTGAGGTTCGACTAGTTACAAATTAATAACCATGAACTCTATTTTGGTAATACCTGCTGCATTTTTATCTACCGACCTTATTTGAATTTTATAAATATGGTTGTCAGACGTTTTTACGATGTATACATTTCTTATTGAAACCTCGTATTGGCCGGAAGATGAATTATAAAACCTCCATTTATTTCCTATAAAATCAATGGCTGATGAATAGGTGTATTTTTCAGCATCCCAAAAGGTAATGTTATCAAAGCTTTTTATGGAGTCGCAATAAATTTGACGCCCTGCATTATTTAATAAAATCATATCTGTAAAGCTAAAAACAGTATCACTAATTTTTCCATCTACTTTTACCTGGCTTGATAAACCATATTGGGTAAAAAGCAAATCCCACTTGGCTGATGGCGGTTCAACTTCTACAACTTTAGCCTTTGATTCAAGCAATACAAACACATTATTAAAACCGCTTTTTTTATCTATTTTTAAGGTATCACCTAAGGGGTCATTTAACAATCCAAACTTAATAATGTATTGATTATTTGTGCAACCAATAATTTCTATTTTTCGGTAGCCCAATTCATTGCCTGCGGTATAATACCCCAAATCAACAAGGTAAGTATAGCCATATGATTTGGGATTGGTGAAAGAGAAATCACCCCAATTTCCCATTCCTGTAATTACCTTTCCATCCGCTATCATATCCATTTGCCATTTTACCGAATTTAAGGGATGCATGGTATCCGAAAATTTACCATTGTACCTGGCTATTCGCATATTTTTGGCTGTGTTTAAATGAATATAGTACTTATCATTTTGAGAACAGAGTTGCAAATCCCACTCTGAAATTTGATGCGATGTAATCACTTTTTTTTGGCTGAGGCTATAATAATGCGAGGCCAAATAATTTGTATTTATTTCTACTGATTGTAATACGGGAGCAGGAATTTCTGGCATTGGCTTTTCAGTCTCGGTGCAAGCCGACAAAAATATGCTGAGTACCATAATTAAAATAACTATCCTATGTCTTTGGTGTTTCAACTTTGCTTTTACAGTTAATAGTTCTTCCAAATTTATAGCTTAATATTTAATTCTATAAAAAAATATCTCCCCGCAATTAAGGCTGTTGAATAATATTGGGGTTCTTCGCTACCGGAGGTTGCGGTGGGTAGAAAAAAGCTTTCAATATTTTTAACATTAAACAAATTTTTAAATCCCCCGCGCAGCAAAATAGGGTTTTTGCCAAACGATTTTTCCATTATAGCATCCGCCAAATAAAACCGATTGTTAAAATAACTCTGAGGACCGGTTACAGCATCCAAAGCCATATAACCCCGCTGTGAAGTTAGCTTGCCTATGTAACAAAGATTAAAACCGTATTTAGGCAACTTGAGCATTATGTTTGAGTACACTTCCGTAAAAAACAGTTGTTTGTCAAACAAGTTGGCAAAATGATTATTGCCGGTAAGTATACCTCTTAAATACAAATCCAGATTTTTACTTTGGTAGGCAATATTTACTCTGGTGCCAATTGTCGTTTTTTCACTGAGGTTTTTATGAACTAATCTACCCGGGTTATTTTGGTCGCTTATCAGTTCTATTCCATTTTTAAAAAAATAGTTAAAAAATCCGGGCTCAAAGGTGAAGTTGTCTTTTTTGTAAAGCAATGAGTAATGGTATGAAAGAACACTTTCATCGGTTAAGTTCAGGTTTCGTTTAATGCTATACCCATTAGTAAGATATGTGGCAAACATCTGGTCAAATGTAGGGGCTTTGGTACTTCGGGCGACAACAAATTTTAAACTTACGGTTGGAGTAAATTTATACTTAAATTTCACATCCCATAAGGGCTTGGTCTTGTATTTCGAACTGTAAGGCAATCGAAATCCGCCATAGGCTATGAGGTTTTTAATGCCTGTATAATTTGTAATTAAAAATAAACTTGTAGTGGCATTGGATTGGTGAACATTGTTTACAGTTGACCTATACTTATCTTGGGTGCTGGCAATATCAAACCCAGCCAAATAATTAAAGGATTTATTTTTATCGTTTTGAGAAATAACCCATCTGCTAAAAACCAATGTGTAATGTATAGTATCGTTTAAAGCTGTATCATTTACCTCACGCTGCTCTGCCGTTGATATATCCTTTAAAAATAAGGTATTATTTCTTCGGTAATCCATAAACTGAACATCGCCCTGCAAATTGTAATTTCGGGTAAGTTTGCCCTTTATGCCGGCATACACCGAATTGTTATTTGTCTTCAACTCGCGGTCATAAGCCCTTACCGTTTGAGGATAGGGATAACCCAACTGGGTTTTGTTTTCATACATATTATTAAATCCACACGATACTTCCATGTATTGCAAAATTTTATGCGAAAAAAACAATTGGTTATTAATTCGGGTGTAAGGTACCCATTGCAATACTCTTCCTGAATCATTGCCTTGTCGCCCGGCAAAGGCATCTACTGAGGATGAAAAACGAAAATAATTTTCAGTGGTTCGTCGTCCTAAATTTACATTGCTGTAAAAACTCCCGGGATTATAACCCTGAAAACGCAGCGAAGGCTTATATACTTTTTCCTGAGTTGATTTGGAAATAATATTTATGACCCCCATTATGGCTGAGCTTCCATAAGATACACCCTGCGAATTTTCAGTAATTTCAATTCGGCTTATGTTATCCAAAGGTATTTGCTGCAAGTCCATTTCATCAAACTGAACCGAGCGAAATGGTAAGCCGTCCATAAGTATTAAAATATTTCCTTTAGTACTGCCGTGCCATTGAAATTGCCATCCTTTTTGGGCGTCATAATTAAATATTCCACCGGTTTCCATCAGCAAAATATCCTTTAAATTATTGGCTCCCCGCAACCGTATTTCAGCTTCAGTTATTATACGGGTTACATCTGCCAATTCACTTTGTTTCACTTTTTTAAATTGTCCGGTTTCAAACATGGTGTTGTCTTTGCCAATGTTTTGGGCAAAAACAAAGGCCGGAAAAAGCACCAGAATGAAAGTGAAAAATCGGTTCGACAATTTAAAAGCAGAATTACACTCCAATATTATTCATTTTCATCGGTAAATAGATTTTTTTAAGGTTTCTTTTTACGCGGAAATTAGTTTAATCTGTTTTAGTGAACAAAATATGGCAAATGGTTTTTAATATTTTAATATTACTTTTGATAATCAGGAGCAGCATATTAAGTTTATAAAATTATGAGACTAATATTTTTCGGTTTAGTAATTTCAGCAGTAATATTAACTAATTGTAAGCCCAATGAGGATACCACCCCAATGTTTACATTTAGGGCTCAAATATTAAATGCCACTACAAATGAAGTTCCTGTAGGGCTTGCAGTAACTCGGCAAGCCAGTACTTTTCCTGATGGGCTTACCAAATTTAAAAAGGAAATATTAGGAACTGGCATTACTGATAGTATGGGAATGTTCACTATTACTTATAAGAAAACTAGCTTACCAATATTAACATTACTATCACAATTTCTTACCTATAATTGTTAGAGAACTAAGTACAGCAACAAATTTTAATGGCTCAGTTATTCATTCAGAAAATGAACTTAATGATTTTGCTTCTAAAGCACATTTGCCAACCCATGGCTTGATTCTAAGAAAAGAAAAGGATGATTTCTCAGATATAGTTAAAGGTATTACAAATGCTGAAGTACTATACAAAACCTTTAAATTATTTTCTTCCAGTTATTCAAAAGCTTTTATCGAAACCGACATGAGAGCAATGTATAACCCTATGCGTATGAAAGTGATTGAGAAAGCCACGTTTAAACTGTTGGATAAAATAAATACAGTTTGTCCCGAATGCAGTACGCCTGGATTTGGAATTACAGATTCAAAAAAAGGATTACCTTGTAATGTATGTAATTTTCCAACCCGAAGTGTTTCGAGCCATATTTTCAGTTGTAAAAAATGCTCTTATTTAAAAGAGGAAAAATATCCGAATGGTAAATTTTTCGAAGATCCAATGCATTGTGATGTTTGTAATCCATAATTGTAGAAAGTGAGAAGAAAACTAATCAAGCAAGCGTATATAGTTAACGAAGGAAAAATCATATTGGCAGATGTATTGATTGTAGGCGAACGGATTGAAAATATCTTTAGTTCCATATCTGATAATAATGCTGAAATATTCGACGCTAAAAATTTGTATCTCCTGCCTGGAGTAATTGATGACCAAGTGCATTTTCGCGAACCGGGTTTAACACATAAAGGAACTATTTATTCTGAATCAAAAGCAGCAGTTGCCGGAGGCGTTACGTCGTTTATGGATATGCCTAACACAATTCCAAATACCCTTACACAAGAACTCTTGCAGGAGAAGTATAATTTAGCATCCAAAACATCTTTGGCAAATTATTCCTTCTTTATGGGGATAAATCAAAACAATTTAGAAGAGGCATTAAAAACTGATAATGAAAATGTTTGTGGTATTACAGACGATGGATTATATTTTAATAACGATGAAGGCATTTTAGCAAATTATCCTGAATTTTTAGAACAACTTTTCTCAAGAACAAATGCCTTGGTTGCCTTACACTCTGAAGATGACGTCATCATTAAGAATAATACAAAGAGGTATCGAGAATTATATGGTGAAAATATACCATTTGCATGCCACCCCTTAATTAGAAGTGAAGAATCTTGTTTTTCTGCCACGAAACGCGTTCTTGAAATTGCAAAAAAATATAACAATCGCCTGCATTTATTTCATATTTCTACTTTAGCCGAAGCCAAATTATTGGATAATCTATTACCTATTCGAGAAAAAAGAATAACAGCAGAAGCCTGTGTTCATCATCTTTGGTTTTGTGATAAAGATTATGAAAGACTAGGCTCTAAAATTAAATGGAACCCTGCTATCAAAACAGAGGAAGATAAAAACGGTTTATTGGCAGCTCTATTAGAGAACAAACTTGACATTATCGCCACCGATCATGCTCCACATACCCTTGAAGAAAAAAATGGGACTTATTTTCAAGCCTTGTCAGGTGGACCACTAGTTCAACATGCTTTACCAGCAATGATTGAATTATTTCATCAAGGTAAAATAAGTATTGAAAAAATAGTGGAAAAAATGAGTCACAATGTCGCTGAGATATATAGAATTAAAGAACGTGGCTATATTCGAGAAGGATATTATGCTGATTTAGTTTTGGTGGATTTAAATAATGAATGGAAAGTAACCCATGAAAATAATCTTTACAAATGTCAATGGTCACCCTTTGAAAATGAATGGTTTAAAAGCAAAATTCTTAAAACATTTGTAAATGGAAATTTGATATATGACCAGGGCATTTTTGATGAAAAAAAGCAAGGCAAAAGACTAAAATTTTCAAAAACGAGATAAAAAAATCATGAATTATAACTTACTACTCGAAAACCTAACAAACCCCGCATTACTCTTTTTTGTGCTTGGCATAATTGCTGTTTATTTAAAAAGTGATTTAGAAATACCCCCCAATTCGTCTAAATTTATTTCACTCTATCTATTATTCGCGATCGGCTTTAAGGGGGGGCAAGAATTATCTCATGAAGCATTTACGGCCGAAATTGGATGGTCGATGTTATTCGGGATATTCATATCATTAAGCATTCCTTTTTATACATTTTTTATACTCAAAAGAAGAATGAATGTATTTGATGCCGGCGCAATTGCAGCAGCTTATGGCTCGGTGAGTGCAGTTACTTTTGTAACAGCAGTTTCCTATCTCGAATCACAACAATTAATTCTTCACGGACACATGGTTGCCATTATGGCAATAATGGAATCTCCTGCGATAATTATTGGGCTCTTGCTCATTTCTATTTTCAATAACGATGAAAAAGAAATAATAAAGAAACGAACTGCTATTAAACATTCATTCACCAATGGAAGTGTACTGCTTATTCTGGGAAGTTTAGTTATTGGTTTTCTTGCTAATGCCAAACAAGCTGAAGGAATAAAACCATTTACCAACGACCTTTTTAAAGGCTTTCTTGCCATCTTTCTTTTAGACATGGGCATTACAAGTGGCAGAAAACTAAAAGCATTTTTTTCATTCGGTTGGTTTCCAACTATTTTCGCTATTCTAATTCCCCTAATCAATGGATGTATTATTGCTTTCTTAAGTAAATATGTAACCCTCGATATAACCAATCGCTTTATGTTCGCAATTTTGGCTGCCAGTGCCTCTTATATCGCAGTTCCGGCTGCAATGAAAATATCTGTACCAAAAGCAAATCCAGGGCTTTTCTTACCAATGGCTTTGGCGGTTACCTTCCCAATAAACATAACTGTTGGTATGCCTATTTATTTTTTAATTGTGCAAAATACATGATTAAAAATTACAGCTAGCTCACAGCTGTGAACAAATTTCTAATTCGCACTTGGTCTTCTTTAATAATTATTGATTTTCAACTCAAGTCTTTAAATAATCTTCCAATTTATGCGTGTAATTGACATTAAAGGTTTTTAACCGAACTGCCACTACCATCAAAGAAAAGACTTAAAATCGAGCCTTAAAGTGACCAGTAACCTTTTTAAGGGCACATTTGTTGGAATCTGGACGATTTTAATAATTTAATAATCATCGTTTTAGTAAATGTATATGTACTTCGTGGTTTCTCTTAATCAGAGGGTCGCCGGGTCAAGTCCAGAAGGGGGAGCAAAAGCCTCACATAATTGTGAGGTTTTTTTGTGTTTACATTCTTTTGGTAATTTTATATTCCGCTAAAACAATCCAAATTGATGGATTTTGGCGAATTATATATACTAATCACTAAACAAAACATCCGTTTCCAAGTGACTATTTACTAATTCTTTGCTGTATTCGTTTTCCTGGATTCCATAAGAAGTAATTAGCGTAACAAAAATATTCTTCCTAGTTTTAGTATCCCGTTGTAGCTGTACAATTTTATTTTTCAGATTCAGATAATATGATTTATCAATTGTAAAAACAGCATTATAAAACTTCATTTCACACAATTGCAAAACATTATCGCTACGGTCAATTAACATATCAACTTGGGCATTTTCATTAAACCAACTGCTGCTCGTTGTATAAATAGCATCTATTCTCAACGCCTTCTTGATTTGTTGAATATGTTTAAGGCAAAGCGTTTCAAAAGCAAATCCAGACCATGAGACGTAGGATTGTGTAGTATATAGTTTTTGCCAAGTTCCATCTCCACCACTCTTATTATTGTCAATAAACTTTAAGTAAAATCTAGAATATTCATCGGATAAGCGATAAAGGGTGAGCTGTTTCTTATTCTGATAGTATGGATAATCTGTCACAAAGCCAGATTCAATTAACTCTTCAAGTTTTGATGAAAAATCACCACTAGACGATATTTTACTTTGATTTATTAATTCATTTCTCGTCAACCCTTTATTTGATTTTGCCAACGTTTTTATAAGTTTCATGTGCCGCTCAGAGTCATCAAATAGCGAAGCAAACAACTGATTAAACTCATCGTTTAATATACCATCTTTACTAAAATATAATTTATCAATATTTTGAGATGCACTCAACCCTTTTTTCAGTTTTTCTAAATAGTGTGGCACCCCGCCCAAAGCCATGTAAATCTGTATCACGTCATAACGCGTATATTTTATACCATTCTTTATCAAAAACTGTTCTGTTTCAAATAAATTAAACGGAAGCAACCGAATTTTCCTCGAGATTCTATTATGCAGTCCACCTTTATTTTTTATTATTTTCTGAACCATATAGGACGCAGCAGAGCCACAAATAACCACAATCAAATCATTCCTTTTGGTGCAATAGGTATTCCAAAAGTTTTCAAAGGCTATTAAAAACTTCGATTTGGGCGTAGCAATCCAAGGAAATTCATCTATAAATATTACTTTTTTACTCCTTGATTTAAATGTCTCCAAATACGATTCAAGCATCGTGAATGCTTGAAACCATGATTTTGCAGTCTCCAATTCCATTTTCTTTGTTCTTTTGGTGAGCTCCTTACTGAAAGTTTCGAGTTGATCTTTTAGTGAGCCTCCACATAATCCTGACATTTCAAAAACAAGGTTAGTCTTAAAGTATTCACGTATCAGATATGTTTTGCCAATTCTTCTTCGACCGTATAGGGCAATTAATTCAGACTTGTTATTATCAATGGATTCTTTCAGCAGAGCCTGCTCCAACTTTCTTCCAATAATTTCACTCATTAAAACAACTTATAATCCGCCAAAATTACGAAATAAAATCAGTTTTGGCGAATTATAAAAATATTCCACTACATTCTTTAACCAAAACAAAACAATTTTGTTATTAAACCAAAACGAAATTTTACCAATATTAATTAAGCTGCATTTATACCAAGGTCGCATAAACCCTCAATTCATTCCAGAATTGGTTCGAGAATAGACCAGCTTGGGGAGCCAAAGCCTCCTCACATAATTGTGAGGTTTTTTTTATTACATTTGATGATGCATATTTCCATTACAGGACTCAAGCCAAAAGGAATTTTAAGTTATCTTCATTTTTGGACATTGGCTATCCCATCTTTTCGACAAGCGCAAGCGGCTAAAGGGAATCTTTTTTGTGAAGTGAAACGAGTAAATGGTTTCCAATGTACACTCACTGCATGGGAAAATAGAGAACTTATGCTTGAGTTTATGAGAAGAGGAACACATCTCAAGGCGATGAAATCATTTCACACGATTGCAACAGGGAGAACTTTTGGATTTGAATCTGATAAAATACCTAGCTGGGAAGAAGCTTTTGAAATGCTGGAAAAAAAAGGTAAAAAGTATTAAACTGTATTTTTAAATAAGCACATCAATAATCTATAAATTCTCAATTCTTCCAAAAATTTGTAGTTAAAAAAAACTAAAGAATTGCTATTTGTAAGCCAATTTTAAACCAGCGTCCGGGCATTTGCAAAAAACCGGCTTCGGTATAATTGGTGTTGGTAATATTACTTACTTCCATAAAACAACCTGCTTTGTATGGTAATTTTAAATTTAGCTTTGCGTCTAATAGAAAGTAAGGAGATAATGCCATCCTTTCGATGCAGCGCGTATTCACTTGCAGGTCGGCATGTTTGAAAAAATTAAGTTGAACACGACCAATTAATTGGTGTTTTAAGGCAGATAAAGCATATCGAGATTCTATAGATGCTTCTTTATCAACACTGGCATCAATATAATTATAGCTTAACCCAATATTTTTTAAGGATACCTTATTGCTGCCCAGATTTATAGCATAATTAATGGCAGTTTCAATTCCTAAAAACGTAACCGACCCAATGTTACTGGGTGACCATTTATTGGGGTTTACAACAGAATCGCTGGCCGGACGGAAATAATCAATCATATTGGAACTGTTGCGATTAAAAACCACAACTTCGCCCGATATTTTTTTACCGTTGTATTTATAACCGGCTTCATAACTCACCGACTCTTCGGGTTTTAACTCTGAATTGCTTGAGTTTGAAAAGTCTTCATAATATAATTCCGTATAAGTTGGTATGCGGTAACTTTTTCCAAAGTTGGCATAAACGCGCGATTGGGTGCTTAACTGATACCCCAATTCTGCTCCCGGAAAGTGTTTCCAGCCATACTCACTGTAATAATTGGAATACATACCTGCCCGCAAAACAGCATTTTTTAAAAACTCAATCCGATGTTCTATTACCACACCAGAAAGCATGCGGTCTCTATCACCCAAATTGGTGCTGCTAATGAGTTCTTTTCGGTTTTCAATACCGAAGCCTGTTTTCCCTAATTTGCTGGTGTAGGCAGCGTTAATTTCGGCAGCCAGTACTTCGGTTTTATGAATATTGGTATAAAAGGCCGGCTCATTTCTTTTTAGTCTAAATTCATCATCATTTTTGCGCCAGTAAGCTCGGGTTTGGATGTATAAATTTTTGTTAGCATAGGTATGACTAATCGATGTAAGCAATGTTTTGGTAGCTTCCCATTGGTCAGGAAAACGGTTGGAGTAAAATCCGTTGGCTCCAAAATCGCGTAAAGTATAACCTACCATTGAGCGTATTTGATTTTTTTTGTTGAGATTAAAACCACTTTCATAATACATGTTGCTTACTTTAAAATCCGAATTGTGCCAGTATCCTTTGGAGGCATCATGCGAAGCTGAAACTACCTGCTTGTATTTGCCGATAGGTAAAGCAGCATACACATTACCACCCAGCATTCCAAAATCACCACCAAAACCCTGAACAACGATTGATTTTTTTTCGGGCAAAGCCGTAATAATATTAATGGCGCCGGCATAAGCATTTTGGCCAAAAATACGTGACCCCGGACCTTTAAGCACATCTATGCGTTCAATAGCTTGCAATGGCACGGGAATATTCATCATATGGTGCCCTGTTTGGGGGTCGGAAAGTTTAATTCCGTTTACCAAAAGTAAGGTTTGTTCAAAACTTCCACCACGTATTCCGATATCAGCCTGTACTCCACTAATACCGCGTTGCCTCACATCTATACCCGGTGTAAAAGCCAAAAGTTCCTGCAGGCTTCGGGCAGGTGTGGCCTGTATATTGGCTCTGGTAATTAAGGTAATGTTTTGTGAAACCTTTAAAAAAGGAATTTGCATGCGGTTTTCTTTAACCTCCACCTCTTTTAAATCAAATTTTGAACTGTCAACTTGTGCGAATAACTCGGTATAGCCAACAAAGCATAGTAAGACAATCCCTGAAATGTATTTAATCATGTTTAAATAGTTAGCCTAAATGCTTTAAAATTTAGGCCGGCAAAGATATCATTTTAGGGTATTGGCTGTAGTTAAAAATTGAGGTTTCTCAGGCTTTTTTAACAAATTCTGATTTTAAAGCCATCGACCCAAACCCGTCTATTTTGCAGTCAATATTGTGGTCACCATCTGTAAGGCGAATATTTTTTACTTTGGTTCCCATTTTTACAGGTTTTGGGAAACCTTTTACAGGTAAGTCTTTTATAACAATTACCGAATCCCCGGTTTTAAGTTCATTGCCGTTTGCATCCAATACTTTGGTGTTTTCAGTTTGGTCATCCATATCGTTCGGGTTCCATTCATAAAAACAGTCAGGACAAATCAGTAATTCATCAGTAGGATAAACGTATTCACTATTACATTTGGGGCAAGGAGGAAATTCGGGCATGTGTTTTTTTTATACATGGCAAAGGTAATTAAATTACCAACCGGGAGTGTCCTCATTATAATGGAGGATATTATATGATTATTGAAAATCAAGCCGAGAGTCCTCACTAAATCAAATCTTATGAAAAAAAACTATTATAAAATGGGTATAGGGGCCTCATTCTATGGTTAAGTATTATAATTTTTTTTGCGCTGTAAACGCTTGTTTAGATAATACCTAATGCAAGCTGAGAATAAATGTGCAAAAATACAAGAACAATCACAAGTTGAGACATACCAACTTATGGTTGCTATAAGATTTGATTTTTGCAAGTAGCCCTTGCATTACTGTGCGCTTAAAGAAGATTATTTGTCTTGATTTCTATTACCTTCCCTGATGGCAATCATGAATCCTAATCCAAAAATCATAGTAATTAGTCCTGCAAAATATGGAATTAAATCAATCATTTTTCGTGCTATTTATAAGTTTTAGGTATATACCAAATGCCAATATTGAAGGAACCCATATCCCAATGAAAGTTCCGTCTGCTTTTTCGCCTTGAAAATAAAGTATCTCAGAAAATATCAAAGATAAAAGAGCGGCAACAAATAAGAGTTTATCTGTGATTGTAAATTTTTTAAACATTTTTATGAATTTTATTTCTAATTCTTTGTTTAACATATTTTGAATCCTTTTTGTTTTAAAACTGCCTCTTTATTTCGTCTCTAAAGATATTTAGATATTCAATTGTAACCAGAATGAGAAAGCTTTAGAACGTTTCTGAATAAAAAGGATTACCTCTTAGAAATCTTATTTCCTGTACTTCTTTGCCGGCTGCATTTAAAGCGATTGGTTCCGTCATCACGCAGGGCAGTGTGTTTTGTTTTGCGCGACTTCATTCTTTTTCGCCACATGCGAAAACTAGAAGGCAAGGAATTTTTTCTCATAAATTCCATGACATCTTTTTCCTTTAAGCCAAACTGAAATTCAATGGCTTCAAATGGTGTACGGTCTTCCCATGCCATTTGAATTATTCTGTCTCTGTCCTCATCATTAAAGTTAAATTTTTCAGCATGCATTTTTATTGTATCATGTTTCTCTTGCTCTGCTAAAAGACTTGCTAAAGAGCGCAATCCGCTGTATTCGCAAATTAAATTTTGTTCAGCCATAAATTTCTGTAGGTATTATTTTTGTCGTAATCATTTGCTTGCTTTTCAATGTTGAATGCCCTGTTTTCTCTTGGGTCGTTGCCCACACCGGCTAAGTATGCCCAGTTACCCCAATTGCTGCACACATCATAATCTATCAGTTGCTCCTCAAAATAAGCTGCACCATAGCGCCAATCTAATTGTAAATCGTTAACAAGATAACTAGCCACATTTTGCCGGCCTCTGTTGCTCATAAAACCAGTGAGTTTTAATTCCAACATATTGGCATTTATAAAATCATTGCCGGTTTGTGCATTTTTCCACGTTTCAAATAATTTAGCATTGTGTCTGTTTGAATTTTTTTTGGAAGTTTTAATTCCATTTTGTAAAAAGAAAAGATGCCCATATTTTTTCATAACGAACCTAAAATAATCTCTCCATAGCAATTCGAAAACTAACCAATAGGTAGACTCATTAGCAACAATTTCCTTTTCATAGTGCTGTATTTGAGCATAAATACTTCGTGCCGAAATGCACCCCAAAGCCAGCCAAGCCGAAAATTTGGATGAATAGTCAGCACCTACTAATCCGTTTCTGGTTTCTTTATAAACAGATAATGACTTGGTTTTAAAAAAGTAGTGTTCCAATCTTGTCCATGATGCTGTTTCGCCTCCTTCAAAATCTAAAACTGCTCGATTATCAGTAGCGATATTTTCAAGTCCCAATTCTTCTAAACTGGGCAAATTAAGTACATCAATTTCAGGAGAATTTATTGCTTTTGGTTTTGAAAAAGCGGCTCTAATTTTCGATTCTTTTTCAACTTGTTTTCTAAAGTTGGTAAATACATCAGGAATATCTTTTATTGAAAATGGTAAGTCTTCCTCTTGATACAATGTGCTTGAATTAAAGGTTACGAGAGGGGTGTTAATTTTAGATAATTCTTTTTGAACCAATGCTTGTGTTTGTAATTCTTCATAAGCTACTTCATCTTTTGCATATACTTTTTGAACATTATACTTTTCAATTAGTTTGGCAATTTCCACTTCAGGCTTTCCTTTAACTACAATTAATCCCGAACCAACGGCTCTTAAATTTTTATCTAAATCCATTAATGATTCCAATAAAAAGTGTGCTCTAAAGTTTCCTGTTTTCTTAAAACCAAACTTGGTCGTTTTAAAGTGAGCCTCGTCAAAACAATACACCGGAATTACTTCATCACTTTGTTCCATGGCAAGCACCAACGTTTCGTTATCGTGCAAACGTAAATCTGTTTTAAACCAAACTAGTGCTCTTTTCATTTACAATTCGTTAATATGATTTAAGTAATATTCTGCTTGTTCCAGCAGTTCTGTTTTTGATTCAGGTTGCATTTTTTTCCAAACATTATACATCATTCCTATGCGAGGGTTTTTGGCTAGTTTGGCTTCATGTTTATCGTAAAAATTCCAATACAAACTATTAAACGGACACGCTTTATCTCCTGTTTTTTTGGCTTTATCATAGTAACATCCTGTGCAATATGAACTCATTTTATTGATATACGTTGCTGAACTTACATACGGTTTGGTTCCCACAATTCCGCCATCTGCAAACTGGCTCATTCCTCTGGTATTGGTAATTTCAACCCATTCAATGGCATCAATATAAATACCCAAATACCAAGCATCCACTTCATCGGGATGCACTCCTGCCAGTAATGCAAAATTGCCTGTTATCATTAAACGTTGTATGTGATGCGCATAAGCATAATTAAGCGATTGTTGAATGGCATTTTTCAAGCAATTCATTTTTGTTTTACCCGTCCAAAACCATTGCGGTAATTTTTCAGAATGTTCAAAATAATTAAGCGATGCATATTCCGGCATTTTCATCCAATAAATACCACGTATGTATTCTCTCCATCCAATAATTTGCCGCACAAAACCTTCTAACTGATGGAACTCAATTTGGTCAGGATTTTTAAAATAGGCATCAATCGCTTTATCAACCACTTCTTTTGGCGAAAGCATTTTGGTATTCATTGAAAAAGATAATCGCGAGTGGTAAATAGACCATTCGTTTGGAGCCATTGCATCTTGAAAGGTTCCAAATAAAGGCAAACAGTTTTCTACAAAAAAATCAAGCAATTGTAGAGATTGTGCTCTATTTATGGGCCAAACAAAATTTTTGCTATCTACATTCCCAATTGTTTTTACTTCGGCTTTTCTAATTTCTTTTTCAATTTCACTAACATCATTTGCAAATAATAATGGCACAATTGGCTTGTGGGTTTTGGGTAATTTTTGTCGGTTGTCTTCGTCAAAATTCCATTTGCCATTTAAGGGCTTGTCACCATCCTCAATTAGCACAGAATGCTTTTTTCGCATGTAGCGATAAAAGGTTTCCATAAGGTACATTTTTTTGCCTGCAAACAAATCTTGTAATTCATGCCGAGGGCTGTAAAAATGTTCTGTGTCATATACATTGTTTGCTATATTTAATTTATTCGTAAAGCTATTTAAATGCTCATCCAATCTGTATTCATCAGGCAATTGATATTCAAAGTGGGTGAACTTGTTTTTTAAAATTAATGCCTCACAATTTTTATCAAACTCTTGCAAATTACTTTCATCATTCAGATGGAAATAAATTACTTGATGGTTTAGCTGCTTTAATTCATTTGCGAAATTTTGCATGGCTGCAAAAAAACCAATCACCTTTTGAATGTGATGTTGGGTATAATCGGTTTCGCTTCGTATCTCCATCAAAACATACGTAACCGATTCATCAACGGTTTTGTACCACGAATGCTTTATGTTAAGCTGGTCACCCAATATTAGGCGCAAAGTCTTTTCTGTTTTTGCCATTTTTACTTGTTATTTCTGCACCTGTCGCTGCAATATTTCACATCGTTCCAATTTTTCTCCCACTTTTTTCTCCATGTAAATGGCTTGTTACAGGTTATGCAAATTTTGGTTGGAAGATTTTCCCTTTTAACGCCTTTCATTTTTATCGTTTTAAAAACTAATTCGTTTCCAATCCACACGAATATCTGAGCCCTCTGCCAGCATAATTGAATGTGGCTTGGTGCTGTTTAATACATCGAAATCTTTACCATAAAAAGCTTCAAAATTACAATCTATTTGGTAATCATGAATTTCGTTAATCTCCCAACTGGGATGGTTTATTTTATATTCAATACTATGTTCACTATTTACTTTTGTATAACCGAAGTAGTGCTCAAAAATAAATTCTTCCGCACTGCCTCCTTCCATTTTATGTTTGGTAGCAGAAGCAACCACGCTAATGCTGTTCCATTTAGATTTAACTTTCCATTGATATTCAACTTCCTTTTTATCATTTAAAATGGTCCAATTGTGCTTAGTAGGTATAGCGATGTAATGTTCCTTGTAAAGTTTGTTGGCAACCCAAGCCACTATTTTATTGGGTACCGTTTCATTAATAAAAACTACACCACGCCTTAATTCATTCCCCACTTTTCTAACGACATAAAACCGAAGATTCACTTCTTCAAAAGTTCCCATGGAAGGAATTGGGATGTTAAAAATGGAACTATTCTTGAATAAAAAACCTACCAAACTCACATACGTTTTTCCTTGGTAGTAATCTAGCTCAACATTTTTTGGCAAATAGGGCAATAAAATAGAAGGGTCAATTTCATAATTAGCCATTATTAAATTTTGCCACTGAGCTGTTAAAAAAGTTTTCATAATAAACTGATTTGATTTGATTTTTTCTTTTTCGTCAAATGCGATTTAGGATTGTTTACATGTTTTGCCAAAATACGTTTTCCTTCTTCTTTTACCTCTTCATTTTTTCTGAAACTCCACACAATATCACTTGCCATTTTTCTTGTTTCATCAACATTAACAATAGGTGCAGGATAATGTTTTCCTATTTCACATTGATATAATTGTTGCTCTATCAAACTGAGTTTCTGTGGCTCGTGAATTAAATTAGCCGGAATATTTCTAAGTTCCGGAATCCATTTTTTTATAAACAAGCCATCCTTATCATGGTCTTCTGAATTTTTTACAGGATTGTAAATTCTAATGGTATTGATTCCGGTTGTGCCACTTTGCATTTGCAATTGCGGGTAATGGATACCCGGTTCATAATCTAAAAATTGGCGTGCTAAAAAATGCAAATCGCGCCAATCTTGCCAAAGGTTAAACACAAAAAATGATACTACCATAGCTCGCATTCTAAAATTAATGTAACCCGTTGCCACCAGACAGCGCATACATGCATCCACAATAGGAACGCCTGTTTGTCCGTTTTGCCAAGCGGTTATATAGGCTTCATTTTTAGGCTTTATTAATGTATTGTAGGCACGGTTAATATTTTCAAATTCATACCTACACTCGTCCTCAAATTTTTGAATAAAATGGCAATGCCAATGTAATCGCGATATAAAATTTGATAAAGCTCTTTTGTTTGATGAATTACTGTAATGCTGCCGTGTGTATTGATAAACCATTCGCATACTGATGTTGCCATAAGCTAAATAAGGCGATAAGCGGCTGCATCCGGTGCGGCTTAATTGGGGTTTACTGATATGCTTGCTGTAATTGACATGGCGTTCTTTTATAAAGTTTTCTAAGTAACGCCATGCCCAATGTTCGCCACCTTCCTGAAAGTTTTTATTACGAGTTGTAATTTCGATAGATAAATCTTCTCCATTCAACTGGCTGCATATTTCATTATCTAAGTGAATAATATTCCAATCTTTTTCGTCAACAAATGTTGGCGGTGATGTCATTTTTGCTTCCCAAAGTTTTTCCCAATCCTTGCGGGATTTCAACCTGCGAACAATGCCATTCGTTTGATATTCCTTCCAGTTGGTATTGTGTTTTTGAAATAGTTTTTTCATAACCTTATCTCGCTCATAGGTTAGGCCATTGCCAATTTCCTGGGATGAAAAAATGGTATTTATAGAATACGACTTGAGTAGTGTTTCAAAAACAGTTTGAGCTTCGTTATGAAAAGTGAATATTTCTGCATTCAAACTTTTTAATTTCTCATTCATCTCCATTAACGACTCGTAAACAAAACGCCAATGCCTTATATCACTGTCGTGGTAGGTCATTACCGAAGGTTCAAAAATATAAATCAGTAACAATGGCAACTTAGATTGTTGTGCATAATAAAGCGGTTCATGGTCAGTAAAACGCAAGTCACGTTTAAACCAAACCAAATTAATTTCCCGCTTTTTCATTCCAGTTATTAAGAAATTTCTTCCGACATTTTATCTGGTTTAGCATACGTTAATCGCGCTAATTGATGGGTAGTATGATAGCTATCTAAGCCTGATATGGCAATAGTTTCGGCTTTTTCAATATCAATGGCACCATGAGCAAGCAAGCAGCTTTCGGGAATTATTATTTCTACTACTTTGCCTATTATTAAAATGGTGCCGTTTATTTTGAGTTCATATTTTTCAACAAACTCCAAACCGTATTTTATTTGGCTTTCTCTTACATACGGTGCTTCAAGTAATTTGCTAAATTCAGGCGTCAATCCGGTAGCATCAAACTCAGAAATAGTTTTGTCATAACGAGCCGAAGTTTGATGTGCTTGTTTGTAAATAGCCGCATTGATATGGTTTATAGTAAAGCAATTTGTTTCCAAAATATTTTCTAAGGTATGCCTGCTTGTTGAATCGGGCCTGTTGATAAAACCAATTAGTGCCGGGTTTGAACCAAGATGAACCACAGAACTAAAAACGGCGAGGTTGGTGTTTCCATTACTATCAATGGAACCAATTAAAGATGCGCTTTTAAAACCACTTAGCGAGTTTATAAATGCAGCCCTTTGGCGCGATTCCATCTCCAAAATATCACTACTTGAAAAATAGGTGTTCTTCATCCTTATGAGTTTGATTGGTAATTAAACAAATCAAATTTCGATTTGTTATGTATCTTTAATTATACCTAAAGTTTGAATTTTATTCAGTTAATTACATAGTATTTAACAAATTTTATTTTGTGATGCCGCGTTATTCTTAATAAGATCGGGTGATTTCTATAAACTAGAAGTATACGTATCAACCATTTTAAAAACTACTTATTTTTGCCTTACTAATTATTAGAAAATTGCCGCTATTGTTTTTTTGTAAAATGTATAATGAAGTATTGTTAAAGAAAGCCGCCACGTCAGCCCTCCACCACTCAGGCCCACTGGGGCGAGACGGTGGCTGGGAAGGTTACTATGGTGAGACTCGGGAGGGAAGAAAAAAGTGATAACTTTTTAAATCTTATTGAAATTTCGGAGTTAAGTCTACTGCGAGCCTTGAAATATTTGCGGGTACTTAAAAATAGTATGTTAAAAGGTAAGTCAGTCAAGAGGAAAAAAATCAATGTAAATGAAATTGTAGCCAAGCGGCTCCAAAAAATAAAACCTCGTTAATCTGCTTTATTTTGTTTCCTATCTCTTAGTTTAGTTACAAAATTGCTCAGGCCTAATTTTTATAAAATAACTTAAATGCATAAACGCACCACCTCCCTGCCAACAAAAATACTTACGGCAGGGTATCCCCTTCAGACACACGAAAATAGCCCAGAAAATAGCTTTTTTAACATTCTATTTCTATAAATAATGTTGAATATCGCAGGTTTTCAGAACGATGAGCCATTTTTAAACAATCAAAAAATGGAGATAATAAAATATGTTTGGTTAAATTTTTAAAATAGGTGATTTTTTTATCTGAATGTGCGCCCTTAAATTTAAATTAAGTGATTTTGGCGCCTGTTTATTTTTATTTGCCTGTATTTTTTCGTTAAATTGCGCTCATTAATATTTAAAAATGAAGAAATACACCCATTATTCAGTAAATGCGCCTATTTTTAATGGTAAAACCACACCTCAAAAAGGAACTATAGTGGGCTATGCCGCAATCATTGACTCGATGAACTTGGCTATGCCAATGCCAAGCATAATTGCAATGGTATCTGAAAAATTTAAAAAAATTAAGACGGATGAGTGGCTCATAATGCCAATTACCCACTTACCCGAAGACAATAATGAGCTATCAAAAATTCAAGCGTTATACAATCACCTTGTATTTGCCTTAAAGTATGAAGGTGTGAGCCTATTGGTATTTGCTAAATTGGCTGAGATACTTTTGAACGAAGAATTGAGAGAACTAGTAGATATAGAGCCCACTGGGCTATATTCACGCAGGATATGGTTTTTAATTGAATGGGTTTCGGGAAAAGAAATCGTGGGAAAAATAAACCTCAGCAAAAAGAGTTATGTACCCGTATTAGATGAAAAATTGCAGTTTGGAATTGAAGGAATTAAATCGCCGAGACATTTAGTTTTAAATAATTTACCTGGAACCGCCAACTTCTGTCCCCTAATTCAAAAAACAGATAAACTTGAAAAATACCTAAAAATAAACTACGATGCGCTGAGCAAAAAAAACATGTCGGGCATTCGAAAAGAAATTATTCAAAGAGCTTCTGCCTTTCTTTTACTTAAAGATTCTAAGGCATCGTTTACAATTGAAGGAGAAAGTCCAAAAAGTAAAAGGGCCGCAAGATGGGGTAGTGCAATTGGACAAGCCGGACTTAGAGATTTATCAAAAGAGGAACTCATTAGATTACAACAGCTTGTAATTGAAAATAGTAGGTTTATTGATATGGGGTTTCGCACAAAAGGAGGATTTGTAGGAGAGCATGACCGCAGTTCAGGAGAACCAATGCCAGATCATATATCGGCGAAAGCTGAAGATTTGACTATACTAATTGAAGGATTGATAAGTACTAACAATCTTTTAATAAACAGCGAACTAAATCCAGTACTTGCTGCTTCAATCATTGCTTTTGGCTTTGTATTTATTCATCCTTTTGAAGATGGCAACGGACGAATACACCGTTATTTAATTCACCACATGTTAGCAAAAAAGCGGTTTTCAGACCAGGGGATTGTATTTCCGGTATCCGCTTCTATACTCGATCATATTGATGATTACCGTATAGTATTAGAGTCTTATTCTCGTCCACTTTTGGATTTTATCGAATGGGATGAAACAGATGATCATAATGTTAAAGTAACAAATACTACATTTGATTATTACCGTTTTTTTGATGCAACTAAACAGGCTGAATTTCTTTTCGATTGTGTAATGGATACGATTACCAATATTATTCCGAAAGAAATAGATTATCTAACAAATTTTGATGAATTTAGAATATTTCTAGAGGAAGAATTTGAAATGCCAGATAAGATGATTTCATTATTAGTGGGCTTCTTGCAGCAAAACAATGGTGTTTTATCTGAAAGAGCCAAAGAAAAGGAATTTTTAACTTTAACAAATAATGAGATTACAAAAATTGAGACAAAGTATAAAGTTATTTTCGAAAAATCCGCGCAATGATCTTCACTGCATCAGTCGCCAACACCAGTACCGATAATGTACATTTTGAAACCGATGCACGGTATAGCTATTACAAACACGGGCCATTAGCACGAACCGAGATAGGGCGACTTTATGTGCAAGGCGTAGATTACATCTATACCCTGCAAGGATGGCTTAAGGGAGTAAATAGTACCAGTGTAAATACAAGCCGCGACCCCGGTAAAGATGGCTACACATCGGGTAATAATCGTTATGTAGCAGCAGATGAATATGGATTTTCATTGCGCTATTTTAATGGAGATTATTCGCCAATTAACTTGGCCATAAGTGCAGCCAATTATTTTGATGTGAAGCAAACTAGTACTTCACTGGCCTCGGCCTCACCCGATTTGTTTAACGGAAACATTAGCAATATGGTAACTAAAACCGACTTTAATGAGAAGATGCCCAATCCGGTGGATTTTTAAATTTAAATAATACTATTTACCGTATCAAAATAAACATCCCCGAATCGGTTATCTTAATATAATGAAAACTACTTGTATACAAATAGGTTA
>CAMDGU010000031.1 GCA_945897885.1 Chitinophaga pinensis | reverse complement strand
ATTTGATGTAGAAAGTAGCCCAAGCTACAGGATACGGATACTTAGCACCAGCCCTGTGGTACAAAGCTATTATAAGTACGATACCTTGCGCTTATTGATATACAGTAAAGACACAGCCAACGCAGGCAAGGATACAACCATTTGTGAAGGTCAAAGAGTAAAACTTACTACCACGGGCGGCAGCCGTTGGAGGTGGAGTCCAGGTAATTTGGTGCAGGATAGCACCGCCAAATCTACGTTGGCATTTCCTAATAATACTACAAAATATAGAATAATAATAAGCGACAGCAGTGGTTGTGGTAAAATAGATACAGCTTATAAAACTATAACGGTAAGGCCGCCTTTAGAGATTAAAGGGTTACCAAAAGATACTGCCATATGTAAAGACAGCCGCCCAATTTTCAAACTTATTCCATCAGGTGGGTTAGCTTCAGGATATACCTATCAATGGCTTTCCTCATTTAATCAGCCACTTGGTACTAAGGATACACTTTCTATTAAAGTTTCAACTCCCGGAAGTATTAAAGCGGTATTAAGTGATGGGTGCACCATTATGAATGATACCGTGGTCATTAATTTTGGGTTCCCAATTTTTAATTTCACCCAATTATTAAAAGATACTCTAGTTTGTAAAAATAGTGAACCAATTTTAAAACTTATGCCATCCAATGGATTAAACTCAGATTACAGTTACCAATGGTTTTCTGATTTTAAATTACTTGCAACTACAGATACCTTGCGTTATAAAATATCAAAACCGGAAACTTTCAAAGCCATTTTAATCCATACTTGCTCTGGTAAACAAGATACATCGTTTATAAAATTAACTCTTCCTCCCCCCATTACAGCCAAAATAGAAAAACCTGAATGCTTTGACAGTAGTGTAACACTTAAAATAGCAGGAACAGGAGGCTATAAAAATTCATTAAACTATATATGGTATAAGGATAATAAGGCTATTGATATTGGAAAAACCACACCCCTTAGCAGTATTACTAAAAAGCAATGGATTGAGGCATATACTACTGATTTTTGCAAAACAACGGTAAAAGACAGCATACACTTATTTCCAAATCCCATAGCCAAACTTTTGACTTCTACCGATTCTGTTTGTCAGTTTCAACCCATCGTACTTTTTAACCAATCGGTGCAATTCAATACTATTCAATCGACACTTAATGGTTTTAGGTGGAAAAATAAAGACACATCACTCACCTGTACCCAAACAGGGCAACAAATAATTGGCCTGCAAATAACAGATAGTTTAGGTTGCAAGAGTAATGCTTCAGTTAGCCTTATCGTTATTGAAAAACCCAATGCCCAATTTGTTATTATACCCGAAAACCCAACGGTAGATAACGGAACCATAGAACTTACACCTTTGGAAACCAATTATAAAAAGTATAACTGGGCTATTGGCGATAATTTAAGATTGTATCATAAATCATGGCAATCGGTTCGTTTGCCAATATTGGATACCGCCACTTATCAGGCAACATTGTTGGTGAGCAATACCTTTGGTTGTGCTGATACGGTGACCAAACTAATTAAAATTGGTGTATCCGATGCTTTTTATATTCCCAATGCAGTGAGCAATAATGACGACGGGCTGAATGATGAATTTGCGCCTTTTGGCTGGAAAGTTCAGTCCTACACCATGCTCGTGGTAGCCAGGACCAATCAGGTTGTATACAAAGGAAACTCTCCATGGAAACCAACCTAT
Source organism: Chitinophaga pinensis (assembly GCA_945897885.1). Lineage (GTDB taxonomy): Bacteria > Bacteroidota > Bacteroidia > NS11-12g > UBA9320 > JABWCE01. The sequence goes on along the minus strand of CAMDGU010000031.1, from coordinate 32,849 downwards.
GAAGACGGGGTTTACAGCTATGTGATTAAAGTGAAATTTAAAGACGGGACTGAAAATACCTTTAAAGGGCATGTTCATGTAATTCATTAATATTTCTATACCCTGCTGTCTTTAGTCTGTGACTCAAGACATAAATCATATGCGGAGCATACCTTTAATTTATTAGTTGTATCCTGAGTTGCAAACTCAGAATAGCACCGGTTTTGATTGGTCATTAATTTATACCTTTGAGCGTCCTTAGGTGGGCTTATCTATTTGATTAAACATAACAAACAAACTGTATTGATTGATTTTACAAACACCAGCATCCAAAAAGTATCGGTTCATAGGGTTGGAAACAAAACAAATGAAGAAGACCTCAGGCTATCCAAATCGTTACTGGATACTTCCGATTTAAGGGTTAAAGATTTACTATTTAAATTTTTTCTCACTCCTTTTTCAAACCCAGAGTTTTACACATTCACATTTTCAAATGAAGATTTTACCCTGAACCCTTTATTCAATTTTGCTTCGCAAATTTTTGGCGATTCATCTTTTCACTTAAATTCAATTCATATTGCCAGGCATTTGTACGAACTTTCCATACACCCTCAAATTAAATCGGGAGATTTTTTTGTAGCCTATATAAGCAGCCTCAGTATTGACGGTGAATCAAGTGATGCCATAGGGCTTTTTAAATCGGAAAATACACAGGCATTTTTAAAATTGGATAGCCAACAGGACGAATTTTCCATTGAGTATGAAGATGGGATTAATATTGATAAACTGGATAAAGGATGCCTGATTATTAATACCAATAAAGATTTGGGCTATAAAGTTTGCATTATTGATAAATCGAATAAGGCAGCTGAAGCGCAATACTGGAAAGACAATTTTTTGCAACTAAAACCCTGTAACGACGATTACCATCATACAAAGGAGTTTATGAATATTACCAAAAACTTTGTAACCCAACAATTGACAGAAGATTTTGTGGTAAGTAAAGCCGACCAAATTGATTTACTGAACCGTTCGGTAGAATATTTTAAAACCCATGATACTTTTGAAAAGCAGGATTTTGAAACACAGGTTTTTCAGGACGAAGAAATAATAAAATCGTTCCGCAATTTTGATGAACTATACAGGGAGCAAAACGATATGGAAGCAAACGATAGCTTCGAAATTTCGGAACAAGCAGTAAAAAAACAAGCAAAGGTTTTTAAAAGTGTTTTAAAACTGGATAAGAATTTCCATATTTATATTCATGGAAACAAAGACCTGATAGAGCAGGGAGTGGAGAAAGATGGAAGAAAGTACTATAAGATTTATTTTGATAAGGAAGCATAATATTCTAGCTTGCTGTGGCTTCCTTGTTCGCTGTCGCTCAGTCTCTGGTGAGTGAAATTTCATAATGGTTTGGCAAGATGCCCTTGCAATAATCGGAAATAATATCTTTCCTAAAACACAAACTGCAACCCATAACTTCCGCCCAGGCCACCAAAGGTTTTTGGTAAAGCCAAAGCTTCTAAATGGTAAAGCCCTGCTTGAAAAAACCATTGCTTGCTAATGGCCCAGCTTATATCGGTGTTTAAATAATTTTGCCCTACCACACCTGCCGAAACACCAAGAATAAAGGAAGGTTTTATAAAGGTGAAGTACCTGAATTCAGCCGTAGGCAAAGCTTTGGTGCCCGAATGCCGCAAGCCAAGCTGGTAATATCCTCCATTTAATCGCATGTTGTAATAAATAAAAGAAACCGGTGCAATTAAGATGGGTTTCGACTGGTTTTCTTTCACATTATTTAATGGATTGGTAAAGGAATCGAGTTTATTTTTAAAATAGTCGTCTTCGCTTAATCGGCCTACTTCGGCTATGTAAATACCATCAAACTTATATTGGCCATTGGCTGTATAAGTTGTGGTATTGTTTTTAAAATAGGCAAATCCAAAATTTTGAAGGCTAAATCCCCAGGTTTTGGTGGGGGATATTTTTTGGTTAAAAACCACCTCACTTCCCAAACCCAATCCGTTGGATGAAAAAGCTTTGGCATTGGCAAATGCCGCATCGTAATTAACGCCTATATCAAACGAATCTTCATTGCCCTGCAAGTAATTATTAGTGTAGGTTTTTACATTGCCATAATTAAGGGCTTGAATAATAAAAAGTCCAAATGTGAGATTAAACGGTTTGGCGGTTTTTTCTACATGGTGGTATAAGCCGCCACCAAATTTATTAAGCCTTAAATTGGAATAGCTGCAATCGTTAAACTCATATTTTGAGGTTTCGGTATTGCCTTTAAAGATGAGTTTAGCCGCATCATTTGTAGCATTTACAAAGGTTCTGCTGTGCACACCACCTTTTACATACCAATTAAGTGATTTGGTTTTAAAAGCGTTTTTTTTAAGGTTTACAAACCGTAGCTCCTGATTGGTTTCGCTGCTAAGGCGCTTATTTTTTGTATTTTCAAGGTTATGGTCAATGGCATCTTTCTCTAATTTTTTTCCAAATACAAAGGGGTAAATAAAATCATTGGAAATACGATTGGTCGAAATAAAGGTTGATGATTGAAACCCTAATAAATTAAAAGCTTCAAAATTTTTATAGGGATTGTCGAATTGATTTTTAAAACGGTTCCACTTTGTGGAATCCCCATTTTGCGCCAAGCCCTGAAACGAAATTAATAAAGCAACTACGAGCTTAAAAGCCTTGTTCATAAACGAAATTTCCTTTTAGTTTAACGCCAAATTTATAATTGCTGTAAATTTTGTATCGGTTGCCACCGGGGGTTTCAAATTTTGTTTTAATCCTTATTTTTTTTGCATTTTTTATAATCTGCATTTTTGGAGCAGGAATTTCAACAAACAATTGCGATGGGGTAGGAGAGGTTACAATTCCGTTTCCATCTATATTGCCTGGTAATACCGTTTGAGTTTTCCCGGCTTCGTAAAGCGTGGTAAGCACCAATCCCCGCTCGTCTAAAAACTCAATATCACAAGTGGCTTCAAAAGGGTATCCATTTGAAATATCTAATTTTAAAACACCACTTTTTATTCGGTCGGCATTTTTAAAACCCATAAAATTAAAGGCTTGCAATTGGCTAAGTTCAAGGCCATCACTGCCAAACTGAACCGGCATTTGCAATTGCAGATTAACGGTAAGTTTACTGGTATCAAACACAAAATCGGTATAATCTTGCGACCCGCGTTTTCTAACTTCCATGCCAAACTTTGAATCAATTCTATCCGGTAAGTTTTCCAAAAATTGCTTTAAGTTGGAATTTGACTTATCAAAAAGAATGGGATAAACAAAGGGTATAAATGGGTTATTTTTGGCTCTGTCTACCAAAAAAGTACCGGGCAATGAGGATGAAATAAGTTTAACGGAAGTGTTGGTTCGGGTATTTACCCCGGTAATATTATCAACGTTAATATCCGCTTGAATACCAAAAGTGTTTTTAAAAACAAGAGCCATTTTCACATCCTCCAAACTTATATTTCCTTTCACATTTTCAAAAAATTTAACTGGTTGTTTCTCATCAAAATTGAAATAATGAATTCCAAAATCGCCAATGGCCAGTTTGGGTTTTATGTCGGTAAGTCCAAATCGTACATACACACTGTCACTTAATGAAAGGGTTCTTTCAATTCCTGAATATTCAATTCGGGCCGTAAATTCGCTATAAACGGTATTGTATTTGAAGGGCGGTAAATCAGGGTTTTTACCCCTATAAAAAACCTGATACCCATCCAATGGGAATTTTTTTATCACTTTTGAATAGCTTCCTTTTGGGGCTGGGGGTACTTTAACCGTTTGTCTCACATAGTCACTCTTGTCAAAGTTTTTCATCGAGTTAGGAATTTTATAGTCTAAAATTATTTCTTCCTGAACATTGCTAAAAACTTCCATTACCACATAGCCTGAGTTTAACTCCATATATGTAATTTGAGCTCCGCCAAGGCTGTATTGAACTTCTTGATTTTCTTCCACCAAATTTTGTGCAGGAAAAATGGCTGTAGCATATTCTATTTCCAAATCGCGTATGGCCAAATCAAGGCGTATCCCTTTTTTTGAATCAATTACTACAGGATTGTCACTTGCTTTGGTTTTTATTCGTTTTACTACGCCTATCAATACCCCGTCTATTTTTTTACCGGCTAGTGATTTTGTAGTTTTAACAGACGTGTTTGGCAATACATTCAAAAATGAATCGTAAACGATTACCGCATTATCCAATTTGTTAAGCAATTGAAAAACTATTTTTTCGGCTTCCACCGGCAAGTCATTGCTCAAGGTCATATCAATAAAACCTTCCTTAAATTTAGCTTGTTTGAAAAATTGCTTGGTTACATCAATTTCCTGTTTGTTGTAAGACCCATCTTGGTCAAAGGCAGGAAGGGTTTGGGTTTGTCCGTCCAAAAGTTTTGAAAGCGGATAGATTTCGCCAAGAGTAATGGTATCGGAAAGGGTTCTGTTGTCGAGCACAATTTTGGCAAGAGTAACCGACTTGCTTTGCAGGGTATCAGGCACTGCCAGATATCGGTCTATGCTATCAACCGCCAGTTGATAATCGTAAACCAAATCAAGGCTGTTATCTCCTTTTTTTACTAAAAGACTGTCGCCAATCAAGTCGCCTAAATCCATTTCAGCATGAGCCACAGGAGTTGCATATTCGGCATCCCATGTGGTTTCCAGGTCGCGTTTGCAACCCCATAGTAGGCTTGCCATTAGCAAAGGCATTAAAATTTTAGAACTTACTGTTTTGTTCATTTATTTTTTGGGTTTGTAAAAATCATTTAAAAATTTGAAGGATACAACCTAATTGTAAATTTATATAGATTTATATGACTCTAATTTTATGATCTATGTATCCTTGCATTGATTCAAAAAAGGTATTTACACAATCAACTCATTTTAATCAGGTATTTTTGCCGCCAACAATAGCTTGAATGTCGTCTCACCATTTTGTAAAAGAAAATCAGGAACCTGCACTTATAATTGCTAATGGCCTTCCTTGCGATGAGTCGTTATTGGGGCAGTTGCTGGAGTGGAGTCCTTATGTGATAGTGCTAGATGGTGCACTGGATAGGGTAATGAGTTTGGGTATTAAGTTTGATGTTCTGTTAGGCGATTTTGATAGATTGGAAGCCAATCAGGAATTATTTCCCAGCCAACCGGATATTGAAATAGTCCATACCCCCAATCAGGATAAAACCGATCTTGAAAAAGCTTTAGATTTTTTAATAACTAAAGGCCATAAGGCTGTAAATATTGTTTGGGCTACCGGCTTAAGGATGGATCATACCTTTAATAATATTTGTACATTAGGTAAATACGTTAATACCATAAATGCGGTAATTTTAGATAATCACTCAAAAATTTTTGTATTGCCTCATAATTTTAAAAAATACTACACCAAGGGGCAGGTTCTTTCTTTGTTTGCCTTGGGCGAAGTGAACGGAATAAATTCTAAAGGTTTAAAATATGATTTGAATAATGATACCTTGTCAATTGTAAATCGATCCGGATCCAGTAACGAAAGCACAGAAGCCGGAATTGTAGAGATAAATTATAGCGAGGGTATTTTATTGCTAATGGAATGTACCGACTAGACGAGCATAAAAAACGTGAATTTATCAAGCATTTAGAGTTACTGAATGTTGATGAATTGGATGTTTCTGATTACAATAAAATTTACTTAAAAAAGCATCTTGAAAGTTTAACCTATTCGGTAAATCTAGCTTGGCAAATTTTAGAATTGGGGTTAAATAAATCGGATAAAACGATTGAAAAATTAAGTGTAGTTGAAATAGGTGGTGGCACCGGTATAATAAGTTTGTTGGCCAAATGGTTGGGATTTGGAAAAGTGATTTATTCAGATACTTTCGAGCAAAGTTGCCGGGATTTTGAGGTGATTTCAACTACTTTAAAATTAAAAACCGACGATATTGTGTGTGGAAGTAGTGATGAGATATCAAGAAAATATAAAAATAGGATTGATTTAATTGTGAGCAGAGATGTAATAGAGCATATTTACAATCCTGCACTTTTTTTTAAGCAATGTGCCGAAAATTTTAGAAATGCTATTTTAGTTCACAATACTTCGGCTAACAGTTATAATATTTTTAAGAAGAAATATTTTAAAAAAATCCATAAACTTGATGAATGGGACGGAAATAGCAATCAGTTTAAACCGGGGGATTCTGTTGAATCTTTTTATAAAATGCGTTTGGATTTTATAACTAAAAATTTCCCAAATTTATCAGCCAGTAGAAAAGAAGTTTTGGCGGCCATTACCCGGGGGAAAATATTTTTGGATATAAAAAAAGATGTTGAAGATTACTTGCTAACCGAAAAATTACCTGCATTGCCAAAGCATCCAACCAATACTTCCGACCCATCAAATGGCAATTGGACGGAGCATTTATTGAGTTTTGAGCAGTATGAATCATTTGTTGAAGAATATGATTACAAAACCCAATGGCACTTTGCACCCTATGATGAATGGCGAAATAAGGGGTTAAAGCGAATTGCTTTAAAATTTTTAAATCTATTTATTAAAAATTCGGGTAAAATGGCAAAACTTATTTCGCCGGCTATTATAATGGTTTCAGTTCCTAAGAATTACTAACGAAATTTTATCGTGAGTAATTTGGGGCTTCCTGGGTAATAGTAACATCGTGCGGGTGGCTTTCACGAATACCTGAAGACGTAATTTTGGTAAACATGGCCGTTTTTAATTCCTCAATCGTTCTTGCACCGCAGTATCCCATACCTGCTCTTAATCCGCCAATGTATTGATACATTACCTCTGATAATTGACCTTTAAAAGGCACCATACCAACAATGCCTTCAGGTACTAATTTAGCAATTTCCTCTTCTGCATCCTGAAAATAGCGGTCTTTAGAACCATCTTTCATCGCGTCAATAGAACCCATTCCCCGGTATGATTTTACTTTTCGGCCTTCATAAATTATTGTTTCTCCCGGAGATTCATCGGTTCCCGCAAATAATGAACCTGCCATAATACTATCAGCACCTGCTACTATAGCTTTTACAATGTCGCCACTGTAACGAATTCCTCCGTCGCTTATCACAGGAACACCGCTTCCTTTAATGGCAGCAGCACATTCAATAACTGCTGAAAGTTGCGGAACACCAATACCTGCAATTATACGAGTGGTACAAATAGAACCCGGTCCAACACCAACTTTAACAGCATCAGCTCCAACTTCTACCAAGGCTTTGGCCGCATCACCTGTAGCTATATTTCCTACCACAATTTGCAAATCGGGGTAATGTTGTTTTATTTTTTTTAGTTCATTAATTACCCCTTTACTATGGCCATGAGCGGTGTCAAGGGTAATAACGTCAATATCTTGAGCCACTAAGGCTTTTACTCTTTCAAGAGTATCAGAAGTAATACCAACAGCAGCACCAACCATCAGTCGCCCAAATTTATCTTTACAGGCAAACGGGTGATTTTTTACATTCTGAATATCGCGGTAGGTTATCAAACCTTTTAAAAAACCATCTTTATCAATAACCGGAAGTTTTTCAATACGGTGTTGTTGCAAAATTTCCATAGCTTTTTGCAAATCTGTTCCAACTTCAGCGGTAATTAAATTATGTTTGGTCATCACTTCATCTACCGAGCGGCTCATATCCGTTTGAAAACGAAGGTCGCGATTGGTTAATATCCCAACCAGTTTTCCATCATTATCAATAATAGGAATTCCACCAATCCTGTAATCTTTCATTGCCGCCATAGCTTCACTCAGTGTGGCTGAAATTCTAAGCGTAACAGGGTCTTTAATCATACCACTTTCTGAACGCTTAACCTTTTTTACTTCGGCGGCTTGGCGTTCTATGGTCATATTTTTATGAATAAAACCAATGCCCCCGGCACGAGCCATGCTTATTGCCATTCGTCCTTCGGTAACAGTATCCATAGCAGCGCTAAGAATAGGTACGTTAATTTCGAGATTACGGGTAAGCTTAGTTCGAGTAGTTACTTCGCGGGGTAAAACTTCGGAATACCGCGGTAGTACAAGAACATCATCAAAAGCGAGACCTTCGTAAAGGATTTTATTAGAGAGTGAATTCGACATTGCAAATAAATTATTTAGAGGTAATTATTTGCGGTGCAAAGTTAAAGGGATTGTTGATGAAAACAAATTGTAAAATTTAAATATCTAAACAGATTTAACATGGTCCAAAAATATAATTATGGTCCAAAAATTAGCCTTAAATGGTTAAAAATTAGCTTTTTTAAGCAATAATATCATACTTTTCTCATTTTTTGCCTTAATTTCGCCAATTGTATTAATTCAAAAAATATGGATTTAAAAGACATTCAAGCACTCATTCGTTTCATTTCTTCATCAGGAGTTGATGAAGTAAGTATTGAACGCAAAGATTTTAAACTTAACATAAAGAAGAACGCAAAAACTACAGAAGTAGTTATGGCCTCTCAACCTTCTGTTATTCACCATGCTCCTGTGGCATCAGCACCTCGTGTTGAGGCTGCTCCGGCTGCTGAAGCAGCTCAGCCAGCAGCAGAGCCGGTTGTAAGTTCAAAACTAGTTGAAGTAAAATCACCAATGATAGGCACTTTTTATAGAAGTGCTGGTCCTGATAAACCACAATTTGTAAATGTTGGTGATATGGTAGCTCCCGGTGATACGCTTTGCATTATTGAAGCGATGAAATTGTTCAATGAAATTGAATGTGAAATAAAAGGTAAAATAGTAAAGGTTTTGGTAGATGATGCTTCACCAGTTGAATATGATCAACCATTATTTTTAGTAGATCCAAGTTGATTTGCTTGTGTCATGCTGAGGAACGAAGCATCTCATTCTATATAGATGCCTCCTCCGTCGGAATGACAATGAAATCTTCAAATCTTCAAATTTTCAAATTAAAAGAATGTTTAAAAAAATATTAATAGCGAATCGAGGCGAAATAGCATTAAGAATAATTCGTACCTGCAAAGAAATGGGTATTAAAACTGTGGCCGTTTACTCCACAGCAGATAAGGAAAGTTTACATGTTCGTTTTGCAGATGAGGCAGTTTGTATTGGCCCACCATCCAGCACGCTTAGCTACCTTAGCATGCCAAATATTTTAGCAGCAGCTGAAATTACCAATGCCGATGCTATTCATCCGGGTTATGGTTTTTTAAGTGAAAACGCTAAATTTTCGGAACTATGTCGCCAGCATAATATTAAATTTATAGGAGCCTCACCTGAAATGATTAATTCTATGGGTGATAAGAGTAATGCTAAGGACACCATGAAAAAAGCGGGTGTGCCTATTGTGCCAGGTAGTGATGGATTGCTTACAGATATTAAAGAAGGAATAAAAATAGCCAATGAAATTGGATACCCTGTAATACTAAAGGCAACAGCAGGTGGAGGTGGACGAGGAATGCGAATTGTGTGGAAAGATGAAGAAATGCAGCCTGCTTTTGAATCAGCACAAACCGAATCAAAAGCTGCTTTTGGCAATGATGGTATGTATTTAGAAAAATACATTGAAGAACCAAGGCATATCGAAATTCAAATAGCCGGTGACCAATATGGAAAAGTTTGTCACTTAAGCGAGAGAGATTGCAGTATCCAACGTCGTCATCAAAAGCTGATTGAAGAATGCCCTTCTCCATTTATGACCGATGAATTGCGTGAAAGGATGGGAGATGCAGCTGTAAAGGCTGCTGCCTCTATTGCTTATGAAGGAGTTGGTACGATTGAATTTTTGGTAGACAAGCACCGTAATTTTTACTTCATGGAAATGAACACCCGGATTCAGGTGGAACATCCAGTAACGGAAGAAGTAATAAATTATGACCTTATAAAAGAACAAATATTAATAGCAGCAGGTGTTCCTATTTCAGGTAAAAATCATTACCCACAAATGCACTGCATTGAATGTAGGATAAATGCTGAAGACCCTTATAAAAACTTTGCTCCTTGTCCCGGAAAAATAACTTCGTTGCATAAGCCGGGTGGACATGGAGTTAGGGTAGATACTCACATCTACGCCGGATATTCCATTCCGCCAAACTATGATAGCATGATAGCCAAACTTATTGTTGTGGCTCAAACCCGCGATGAGTGTATTGTAAAAATGCGTCGTGCTTTGGATGAGTTTATCATTGAAGGTATAAAAACTACTATCCCGCTTCAAATTCAGTTAATGAATAATAAAGATTTTGTGGAAGGTAATTTTACTACCAAATTTATGGAAACTTTCGAGTTGAAATAAAACTGTAAATCCTCAACTGTTTTTTCTAAGTATGTCTTGAATGGTTATTTTTGTTAAGTTAAATAAACCATGAAGACTCTTTTTTTTCTTTTTTTTATAATAAGTCAAATTTTTTGCTTAGCCCAAACTGACTCTACAAATAATTTAGTTGTTGAAGAGTCTATTAAAATCCTTGTAGAAAAGGAGCCGGAATTTCCAGGAGGTAAAAAAGCCATGTTTGAATTTATTGATAAAAATCTGATATATCCTCAAACAGCTATTGATAGTGGGATAGAGGGGGTTGTAAAAGTGAGGTTTACGGTTACCAAATCAGGAATACTAACTGATTTTATGGTTGTGATAACAAAAGAAAAACTTGGTTATGGGCTTGAGGAGGCCGCTATTGATGTGGTGAAAAAAATGCCCTCGTGGAAACCGGGAAGTATAAATGGTGTAGTGACTCCTGTTTATTATAATATTCCGATTCGATTTAGTTTTTATTACAGAACGAATACGGTTGTAAATGAAAAGATTCCTGACAATATTTTTTTAATAAGTACCCTAAAGCCGCAATTTCCGGGAGGAAGAACGGCTATGATTGATTTTATTTCCAAGACTCTTAAATATCCGAAAGGGGCTTTGGATAATAAAATTGAAGGTAAAATACTTTTAAAATTTATAATTGACTCCATAGGAAAAGTATGTTGCGTGGATATTGTTGGAGAACCAATTGGCTATGGATTGGAGGAGGAAACCATCAGAATAATACGCTCTATGCCTAAATGGACTCCCGCCTATAAGGATGATAGACCGGTTGCAGTTTATTACCGAATGCCAATAACTTTTAAATTTTTCGAGGAGTAATTTTCAATATCACAGCCTGCAATTAAACCTTAGATTATTACTTCAATCTTGATATTTTTGCATACCTGAAAAAATTATGGCAAAAAATACTATTAAGGCCAAGCCAAGCCCTGCAACCAAAGCCACCCTGTTTGAAAAAGCAGAGCAATCCATAGGCGAAAATCATAGATTATGGCAGGTTGCAATTACATTAATATCTCTTCTATTTTGTTTTTTAATGTTTGATGCTAAAGTTTCCATCGGACATGACGATTCGCTGTATATCATGGCTGGAAATAAATATGCCACAGACTTTTTTGGGTATTGGTATTCAGATAATGCTCCATTATATGTGATGTTTTTGGCCCTTCCTATTTCTATGTTCGGGCTTAATTTAATGTTGCTAAAGTTGTTATCGGTATTATTCTTTGTGCTTAGTGTTTGGATATTATTTGCAGCGTTTAAGAACAGAATTCCAAACCTTTTGCTCGTAGCTTCCATTTTTATTTATGCTACAAACTTTTTTGCTTTATCCTACGCCAGTCTTACTTATACCGAAGCTTTTTTCCTTTTAATACAAAGTGCATTTTTCTGGGTGTTTTTTAAACATTTGGACAGTTTGCCCGAAAAAGATTCATCTTTTTCTGAACTTGGAAAAAATGCAATAAAGTGGCTGTTTTTAGGCTTCATGATGTTTGTTCTTTACTTTACAAAAACGGTAGGGATAGGAACTTTTTTGGCTGTTTCAGTGTATTTTTTATTCCAAAAGGAATGGAAAAATGCATTGGCTACTGTGGTATCTTTTGGTGCAATATATGTGGTGATGGAAGGTTTAAAAAAGGTGCTTTGGGGTTCAAAAATTACCAATTTTGCTCAGTCCAACATTTTATTTTTAAAGGATGCTTATGACCCAAGCAAAGGGCAGGAAGATATGGCCGGATTTATTGAACGGTTTTTGGGTAACGTTGTCATTTATCTATCAGGCCGTTTTTGGGAAATACTAGGATTTAAAAAAGAAAACGGTGAATTTTCAGGACCTCTTGCCATATTAACGGTAGCGTTATTAGTAATTGGATTACTAGCAGCATTAAGAGGTAAGCAAAAATATATTTTGGCATCAGCACTATATTCAGCTGCATTATTAGGGGTTACTTTTTTTGCACTTCAAACTTCCTGGGGGCAAGGCCGCTTGGTAATGGTGTATTTGCCATTGTTGTTGATAGTGATGTTTTATGGTTTTTATAAGCTTTTTGCAAAGCCGGGAAATTCATCGTTTCAGGCATTTTTCTTTATTTTATTAGCCATTTTTCTTTGGAACAATACCTCCGAAACCTTAAAAAAATCCTCAAAAAATATTCCAATAGTAAAAAAGAACCTTTTAAAAGGGGACAAGTTTGAAGGCTACACGGATGATTACAAAAACTTTTTGATGCTGAGTGAATGGTGTGCTGATAGTTTGCCAAAAGGCTCATTGGTAGCCAGCCGCAAGGCCCCTATGAGTTTTGTTTATGGCCGAGGAATGGAATTTTATCCAATTTATAAAGTTAACTTTCCTCGGGATGCAGATAGTATTTTAACCAAGCTAAAGGAGCAAAAAGTAACGCATGTTATGTTTGCCAATTTGAGATTGGAGCCCAAACGAAGCGGAGATGTTACTTCTACTCTTCCGGCAGGATATCCTTCCATTTACGAAGCGTATGTTGATTCTGACCAAAAATCAATTATTAATACAATGCAAAATTATTTTTCGCCGGTGGCGCAAAAGTATCCGCAAAAATTTGAGTTAGTAAAACGAATGGGTAATGATGAAGAAGCCCTTTTATACAAAATAAATTATTAATGTTAAAATCTCTCCGACTTCCCGGTATTGATACCTACGATTTGGATGATCCTCGAAGGACCATTCATCACAAGGAAATTATTTTATCAAAACCGTTTTTAAAAAAGCTATATATTGAGTGGTATTCTTTGTTTAAAAAGGAATGTGAAGGATTGGAAAATGAAACCATTATAGAATTGGGCTCCGGCGGTGGATTTTTAAAGGAAATAATGCCGAACGTAAAAACCAGTGATATACTGGAATTACCAGGCAATGACATGACCTTTGATGCTTTGAACATGCCTTTTGAAAATAATTCAATTGGGGCTTTTTTAATGGTGGATGTATTTCATCATGTGCCTGATAGTTTAAAATTTTTGCAAGAGATGCAAAGAACTCTTAAGCCGGGCGGTAAAATTTTAATGAATGAACCTTGGAACTCAGCTTGGGGAAAGGTCATATATAAAAATTTTCATCATGAAACTTTTAATCCTCAAGGCGATTGGACCATTCCGTCTTCAGGCCCTATGAGTGATGCCAATGGCGCTTTGCCATGGATTGTGTTTAAACGGGATATTAAAAAATTTGAATCCCAGTTTCCTGATTTAAAAGTGAAAATTATAAAGCCACATACGCCATTGCGCTATTTGTTGAGTGGGGGAGTCTCGATGAAATCGCTAGTACCGCAAGGAAGTTTTAGTATTATTTCGGGTATTGAAAAATTGCTGAGTCCTTTGGCAGGTTGGTTTAGTATGTTTGTTACAATTAGTATTGAAAAGAAAAAATAAAGAATTTTGAGTCATCTATCCTATTTTGAAAAAATAGCCGCAAAACGGCCTTCAATAAGAAAAAACCACAATTACTACTGGAATGATATAACCAAGTATTGTGACTATTTTATAAATGAAAATTGTTCGGTTTTAGAAATTGGTTGCGGAACGGGTGAGTTACTTGCCGGGCTAAAAAGTACCAATAAAACAGGTATCGATTTTTCACCTGCTATGATTGAAATAGCTCGGAAAAATAATCCCGGAATTCAATTTGAGGTGATGGATGCAGCGTCAGTAAGCTTTGATAAAAAGTTTGATGTCATCATAATTTCGAACGTGGTTGGTTTCTTGCCGGATGTTCAGGAGGTGTTTGAAAAACTGCAAAGTGTTTGTCACTCAAGAACCAAAGTTATTGTAAGCTACTACAGTAAATTGTGGGAACCAATTCTACGTTGGGGCGAAAAATTGGGATTAAAAACAAAATCGCCACAACAAAATTGGCTTACACTTCAGGATTTGAATAACTTGTTTTACATATCCGGTTTTGAGGTTTATAGAAATACCCGCCGAATGATGTTTCCAATTTATATTCCTTTGGTTTCTGAATTTTTAAATAATTTCTTGTCAAAGATGCCATTGTTCAGGCATTTTTGCATCAATCATTATTCGTTTGCCATGCCCAAGCAAACTGTTTCTGACAAGGAGGCTGCCGAGAAGTATTCAATTTCAATAGTAATACCTGCCCGAAACGAAAGTGGAAATATTGAAAATGCCATATTAAGAACCCCCAAAATTGGTAAACATACAGAGTTGATTTTTATTGAAGGAAACTCAACGGATGATACATGGGAAATGATTCAGAAAATGGCTGAAAAATATAAAGACAGTCATGATATAAAAATTGGCCGCCAGGATGGAAAAGGAAAGGGTGATGCAGTTCGCAAAGGTTTCGGTATGGCTATGGGTGATATTCTTACCATATTGGATGCTGATTTAACAATGCCTCCGGAGGATTTACCAAAATTTTATAATGCTATAGCCAGCGGTAAAGGTGATTTTATAAATGGCAGCCGTTTGGTGTATGTGATGGAGAAAAAGGCCATGCGTTTTCTAAATATTTTGGGTAATAAATTTTTTAGTATGGCATTTTCATGGTTGTTGGAACAGCCGTTTAAAGATACTCTTTGCGGAACCAAAGTTATTTTTAGAGAAGATTATGATAAGTTGATTCAAAACCGAAAATTCTTTGGTGAGTTTGATCCGTTTGGTGATTTTGATTTAATTTTTGGAGCCTACAAACTCAATTTGAAAATTGTTGAAGTGCCTATAAGATACAGAGAAAGAACCTATGGGGATACCAATATTTCACGATTTAAGCATGGATTGATATTACTAAAAATGGTAATTTTTGCTATGCGAAAAATCAAGTTTTATTAGAATGAAACTTTTCCAAAGTTTTGAACTTTAGGAAAGTTAAACTAGTCAATTGCGTTTTTTTAAAAAAAAATCTTTCATCAATTGCCGGCATTCGTCTTTTAATACACCATCTACAACTATTGTATTTGGATGTAAAATAGAGGGCTCATAAAGAGTAAAACCACTCTTAGGTTCGCTGGCTCCATAAATTAGTTTTCCGATTCTGGCCCATTTTAAGGCACCTGCACACATAGCACAAGGCTCAATGGTAATATACATGCTACACTCTTCCAAAAATTTACTTCCCATCGCATTAAATGCTGCTGTTAAAGCAATAATTTCAGCATGAGCAGTGGTGTCATTTAATAATTCAGTTTGATTATTTCCCTTTGCAATTATTTTATCTCCGGCTACAATTACAGCACCTATTGGTACCTCGTCAGCATCAAAGGCTTTTAAAGCTTCCCGGTAAGCCTGTTTCATGTAGTATTCGTCGTTCACTGCGGCAAATTTATGGTTATTGAGGTTATTTGTTAGTGGGTTATTAAGTTGTTGTTTCAAAAATCTAATTTTGCATATAATGAATTCATACGATAAGAAACTTCAGCAGATTCGTTTGCAACATCAAATAGTTGAAATTTTGAAGAATGATAATGGCGTAAGTTGCCATTTTGATTATCATATAAACATGATGAGTGATGATGAAACTATAAAATTGAATCTGTTAACTTATAATCCTGTACACGAAAATTATATGCTTTTACATTCGGTAAGCGGCACCAGCAGTATTCATTGCCTTGAAAAAATGAGAAGCTATTTGAATGAATTTTATAACCCCCAATTTTTATATTCATTTACCATTGAATGGAAAAAGAAAGGTGACCCAATGAAGCATATTTCATATTTCAGAGCAGCAGATGAATCACAAGCCAAAGCCAAGTTTTTGCATGAAAAGGAGGCCGCTGAATATGAATTTACAATTTTAAGAAATCCTATTTCTTAAAGTCTCTGCCATAAGGTTCTTCATTCCAGCGCTCCGGCGGCAAACTTTTGAAATAGTCATAAGTTAATTTTAAACCCTCCTCACGGCTTACTTTTGGTTCCCAATTTAGCAGAGTTTTGGCACGGGTAACAT
This sequence comes from Chitinophaga pinensis, assembly GCA_945897885.1. Classification (GTDB taxonomy): domain Bacteria; phylum Bacteroidota; class Bacteroidia; order NS11-12g; family UBA9320; genus JABWCE01. Next base: position 16,645 of record CAMDGU010000031.1, on the reverse strand, counting down.
CAGGCTTTCGTTGTTTAGGATCGTCGGTAGGTAATGGTTTGTAAATTACTTTTTGATTGGTTCCTGTGAGTTTTATTATTTCTTCGGCAAACTGATTAATAGTAATTTCATTAGGATTGCCAATATTTACGGGTTGAGCATAATCGCTTAACAACAGACGATAAATACCTTCCACCAAATCATCTACATAGCAAAAAGAACGAGTTTGGGTTCCATCACCAAAAGCGGTCAAATCTTCACCACGCAATGCCTGACCAATAAATGCCGGTAAAACGCGACCATCATTAAGCCTCATTCGCGGTCCATAAGTATTAAAAATTCTTACTATTCTTGTCTCTAGTCCATGATAGGTGTGATAAGCCATGGTCATAGCTTCCTGAAAACGCTTCGCTTCATCATATACGCCACGAGGACCCACAGGATTTACATTTCCCCAATAGTCTTCATTTTGCGGATGTACCAATGGGTCACCATATACTTCGCTTGTACTAGCGATAAGAAGTCTTGCATTTTTTGCTTTGGCCAAACCCAATAAATGATGAATGCCTAAGGAGCCAACTTTTAAAGTTTGTATTGGAATTCTTAAATAATCAATTGGGCTGGCAGGTGAGGCGAAATGCAAAATATAATCTAATTCCCCAGGGACGTGCACAAACTTTGAAACATCGTGGTTATAAAAAACAAAATCGGGGTTTCCAAAAAGATGTTCAATATTACGGAGGTCTCCTGTAATAAGATTATCCATCCCCATTACAAAATAGCCTTCTTTGATAAATCTATCACACAAATGAGATCCAAGAAATCCGGCAGCACCGGTAATAAGTACACGTTTTTTAGTCATAATATTTTGAACTTCAAAAATACGGATTGTGAGGCAATTGGAGTTGGTAATAGTTATCTAAAGATTTTACAAATAAATTTCATTCAAAAAAGCATTTCTAAAGCTTTTTGAGATTGAAATAGTTTTATTATTAACCACAACAGTTTATTGTCAAATGAATCAACATGATGCTTATTTATCAAAAATCTTCGATGTACTTGGATAAACTCTTTGTCAGGTAATTCAGTGTAAAAATCTAATAATTTATTTCGTACCAAATAATTTTTTTGGGCGGTATTTATATGAAGATAGTTTGCATCAGACATAATGTAAAATATATCCTTAGTTTTAACCCTCTTTAATTGAGAACCCTCTTTAATGAAAATATGATTATCTGATATAAACTCAGGAATATTTAGAATTTCTTTATATCTACCCTTGTGATTTTGTAAGACAATCGCAATTGTAGTTAATGAAGGAGGTTGTCTCTTCAAACCACTCTGGTTTGTCTCTCTGTTTATAAATATGAATCTCAGTAGAACAAACGGAACGGGTAAGCAATAATGGGATATATCTGTAATCTTCTTTTTTAAATTCTGGGAGGTCAAACAGTTTTTGGTGCTGAATATTTTTGCCAGGAAAGTCATTATTAAACCACTTTTTAAAAAATTCAAAAATAGTAGTATGGTATTTGCAGCATTGAGGGAATAGCTCATATTGTTTCTTATCAATATGAAATTGGTAATGAACCATATTAAAGGTGAAATTGACGCCTATTCTACTATGAACATCTATTAATGTTGCTTTTTTTTCAAGCTCATTAATCTGAGGGAAGTAAGTTTTTTTAACCAATTTATTTTAATTGTGATTAATGAAAGCTACATAAAATATAGTCACACCACGAAGATATAAAATTTGATTCAAGGCTTTGTAAATAAAGGCGTCCGGTGTTTTAATTTTTTTTTATAAAGAATTGAATTTGTATGCAAATGGATAAAATAAAAAAGGGCTTCATTTCTGAAACCCTTGCTGCTTTTTGTGGGCCCACCTGGGCTCGAACCAGGGACCACCTGATTATGAGTCAGGTGCTCTAACCAACTGAGCTATAGGCCCGATTTAGAGGACTGCAAAAATAATTTTTTTATCAGGTTTTCAAAACAAAATTTTAGAATAAAAAAAATCCCAACTTTTAGTCGGGATTTTTTTTATTATGATTCGAGATTTTAACTGCAACCTAATGAATTTCCACAATTAAGGCATTTGTAACATGTTCCGCTTCTTACGGTTATATGACCGCAAACATTACAAGCCGGTGCATCGCTTTGCATACTTTTTAGGTATGCATCAGTCCCACTTTGGCTTTGAGCTGCTTTATATCCTTCAATATCGTTTTGAATATCTGCTGCAAATTCAGGTTCTTCTTCCATAGCCATAGGTAAATCTTTAATAACTATTGGTTTGGCTACAGAGGCACTTTGCTGATTAGTTGGTTGTACCTGTACCAGATCGTTTCGGTGAAGGTATTCAAAACCTAACATTCTAAATATGTAGTCAATAATAGAAGTTGCATTTTTTATGTTATCATGGCCTTCAACAAAGCCTGATGGTTCAAAACGTGTAAATGTAAATTTGTCTACATACTCCTCTAATGGAACACCATACTGCAACCCTATGGATACTGCTATTGAAAAGCAGTTCATTAATGAACGGAATGTAGCTCCTTCACGGTGCATGTCTATAAAGATTTCACCTAGTTTAGCATCATCGTACTCACCTGTTCTAACAAAAATGGTATGACCACCAACTTTAGCTTTTTGAGTAAAACCATGACGCTTGTGTGGTAATTTTTTGCGATGAACGATATTTGATAAGGCTGATTTAAAATCTGTTCCTACCGATTGATCCATTAATTTTTTGGCAGCATCCAAAATCATTTCAGGCGTAAGATCGCTTAATTTAACTTCCGCATTTTCGCCAACTGCTTTGTTTATGGCTTCTTCAGTTACTTCATCTTCTTTCTTGTTGTCCGATTTATTAGATAAAGGTTGTGATAATTTACAACCATCACGATAAAGAGCATTAGCTTTTAACCCTGATTCCCAGCTTAGCAAGTAGCATGATTTTATATCATCAGCTGTTGCTTCATTTGGTAAATTAATGGTTTTTGAAATAGCTCCAGAAATAAATGGTTGTGCTGCAGCCATCATTCGTATATGCGCATGTGGATGAATATAACGGGTTCCTATTTCACCACATTTGTTAGCACAGTCAAATACTGGTAAGTCTTTATCCTTAAGTTGTGGAGCTCCTTCTACAGTCATGGTTCCACATACAAAATCATTGGCTTCCTGCATTTGTTTATAGGTAAATCCAAGTTCACGCAATAAATTAAAGTCTTGGTGTTCGTATTTTTCAGGTGCAAATCCAAGGCGCTGCAAGGTAGCATCACCTAATGTAAATCTGTTAAATACAAATTCTAACTGGAAAGCTGCCAATAATTGACCTTCAATAGTTATTAAATCTTCCTGACTAAATCCTTTTGCTTTTAGGCTATCATGATTAATGTATGGACAACCGGTAAGTGTAGCATGACCTTTGGCATAATTTACAATATCATTAATTTGGTTGGTGTTGTATCCCAAATTTTTAAGCGCCAAAGGAATACTTTCATTCACAATTTTGAAATAGCCACCACCTGAAAGTTTTTTGAATTTTACTAAAGCAAAATCGGGCTCTATTCCGGTAGTATCGCAATCCATTACCAAACCTATGGTACCAGTTGGTGCAATTACAGTAGCTTGTGCATTTCTGTAACCCCATTTCTCACCGTTTTGAACCGCTGTATCCCAAGCATTACAAGCGGCCTTTAATAAGTTGTCAGGGCAATAGGCAGGATTTATTCCTTTAGCTGGAACACTGAGCCCTTCAAACGCTAGAGGAGTATTATATGCTGCATAGCGATGATTTCTCATTACACGCATCATATGTTTTTTGTTTTTAGCAAACTGCTTGAATGGTCCTAAAAATTGAGCCATTTCTGCTGAAGTAGCATATGAAACGCCGGTCATTATTGCTGATACCGCTCCGCAAATAGCGTTGGCTTTATCGCTATCGTATGGAATTCCTGAAATCATCAAAACAGAGCCTAGGTTAGCATATCCCAATCCAAGGGTTCTGTATTCGTATGATAATTTTGCAACTTCCTTTGATGGGAATTGAGCCATTAAAACAGATATTTCTAAAACTACTGTCCATAAGCGACAAGCATATTCTAAAGATGGAATATCAAATTCTAATTTATCTTCCTTAAAAAATTTACGAAGATTTAATGAGGCAAGGTTACAAGCTGTGTTGTCAAGGAACATGTATTCCGAGCAAGGATTAGATGCATTGATTGTTCCACCTTCAGGGCATGTATGCCAATCATTTATTATAGTATCAAACTGAACTCCGGGGTCAGCACATGCCCAAGCCGCAAAAGCAATATCATCCCAAACTTTTTCAGCAGGAATAGAACCTACAACTTTTCCATTACTTCTGCCAATTAAATCCCAGTCAGCACCTTTTTTAAGTGCATCAAAAAATTTATTGGGGATTCGAACAGAATTGTTTGAGTTTTGGCCTGCAACGGTCTGGTAAGCCTCTCCTTCGTAATGTGAAGAATAGCCTGCATCTATTAATGCTTTTACTTTTTTCTCCTCCTGAACTTTCCAGTTAATAAATTCCATTATTTCTGGATGGTCTAAATCAAGGCAAACCATTTTGGCAGCTCGGCGGGTAGTTCCCCCCGATTTGATAGCTCCTGCTGCACGGTCACCTATTTTGAGAAAAGACATAAGGCCGCTTGAGTTTCCTCCTCCTGAAAGTTTTTCGTTGGCTCCTCTTATTTTGGAAAAGTTGGTACCAACTCCTGAACCATATTTAAAAATACGGGCTTCACGAATCCAAAGATCCATAATTCCTCCATCATTTACCAAATCATCATCTACTGATAATATGAAGCAAGCATGTGGCTGCGGTCTTTCATAGGCAGAGGTGGAACGCATTAGTTTTCCGCTTTCATCATCCACATAGTAGTGACCCTGTGGGCTACCTGCTATACCGTATGATGAAAATAACCCGGTATTAAACCACTGTGGTGAATTAGGTGCAGCTTGCTGTGCAATAATGCTATAAACCAATTCTTCGTAAAAAATATCGGCATCTTTTGATGTTGCAAAATAATTGTATTGCTCACCCCAGCTTCTCCAACAGTTAGCCATACGATGAGCTACTTGTTTGATAGAGGTTTCTGACCCTGTTGTGCCATCCGGCATGGGAACACCTGCTTTTCTGCAATACTTTTGTGCTAAAATATCGGTAGCCACCTGCGACCAAAAGTCGGGTACCTCCACATTATCCATTTTAAAAACGATTCCACCATCCGGGTTTTTTATCACCGAGGTTCGAAGATCGAAAGTAAACATGTCTTCAGGTCTTAACCCTTCATGTGTGAAATGTCTTTTAAATTTTAAACCTTTTGCAGATTTTGAGGTAGTATTGGTCATAGTATATTTATTATTAATTGATTTTTAGGGGTTTTAGGCTGTAAAAAAAAGCTACAGAGTTTTAATCCAAAGGTGATGAAATTTAGCTTGTAAGAAAATTTGTGTTTTCCACATCCTCCTTTCAAATTCACAGTAAAGTCATCATAAAGTTACGAAAAATCGGAACCAATTGACTGTTGAAAACAAAATTTTAAGGTAAATTTTAACAAGAATTGTCGCATTTTGGACTTTAATTTGCAAACAGTATAACGATATTTTAAACACCGATGAACAAAGGTATTCTATATGATATTCAAAAGTATGCCGCCAATAAAAAAAAGATGGTATCGGTTTTAATTGACCCTGATAACCGAAATTTTGGACAGTTGACAGAATTGTTAACTTTATGTAACCTAAAAGTCATTGATTTTTTACTAGTAGGCGGAAGTATATTAGGAGATGGAAATATAGAGGAAACAACAGAATTTATTAAAGAAAGAAGCCAAATTCCAGTTATTATTTTTCCGGGAACGGTTCAACAAATAAGTAATAAAGCAGACGGGATTTTGCTTTTGTCTCTGGTTTCGGGACGAAATGCCGATTTATTAATAGGCAAGCACGTAGAATCGTCTTTTAAATTAAAATCCTCCGGATTGGAGGTGATGCCAACCGGTTATATGTTGGTAGACAGTGGCAAGCAAACAACGGCATCGTACATTAGTTTTACCCATCCATTGCCTGCCGATAAACCCATGCTGGCGGCCGCCACAGCTCTTGCTGCTGAACAATTGGGTATGAAATTATTGTATTTGGATGGTGGAAGTGGGGCTGGCAATAATATAGGAGCCGATGTAATAAAAAAAGTGAAGGAACATACCTCGTTACCCTTAATTGTTGGGGGAGGAATTAAAACCAGGGAATCTATTGCCGCAGCTTTTGAGGCAGGGGCTGATATGGTAGTTATAGGAACTGCTTTAGAAAATAATCCTCAATTATTGAATGAACTTATTTAAAAAAATCAATCGCAATTATGTTATCGCATTCAGTTTGGGATGTTTATTTTTTTTATTGGCATTTAGCCTAGCGGATGCTGATAAACATAAAGCCCTTTTTACCGAGAGTTATAAAGTTAAAACGCCTTATTTACCCTCTACTATTCTTTTTGCAGGTGAAGTAATGCCAGCAACCCAGCAGGATATTAAAGAGCGTATGGACAGAGAAATAATGGCTACCGTGTTTTGGCAATCCAATACGATGATGTTGTTAAAACGCAGCGCAAAGTATTTCCCGATTATTGAACCAATTTTAAAGGAATATGGAATTCCTGAAGATTTTAAATATTTGTGTGTTGCCGAAAGTGGGTTGAGCAATGTAACAAGTCCGGCAGGAGCCAAGGGATTTTGGCAATTGATGGAAGGTACATCTAAGCCGTATGGATTGGAAATGACGGATTATGTGGATGAGCGCTATAATCTTGAAAAAGCTACACGAACCGCCTGTTTGTATTTTAAAGAAAGCTATTCAGCCTTTAATAATTGGACACTGACTGCCGCCAGCTATAATCGCGGACAAAACGGTGTTACAAGGGACTTGGCTTCCCAAGGGGTTAAATCGTTTTATGATTTACACATGAATGAAGAAACATCCCGATATATTTTTAGGATTGTTTCTTACAAACTTATTTTTGAAAATCCTGAATTGTATGGCCTGTATTTAAGGCCTGAAGATTATTATAAAATACCCGCTACAAAAATCCAAACAGAAGATTCAACAATTGGCAGCCTAAGTGATTATGCCAAAGCGAATGGAACAAATTATAAAATGCTGAAAATATTAAATCCCTGGTTGCGGGACAAAACTTTACCTAACAAAACCAGAAAGCAATATCAAATAATATTGCCTGCTGAATAAAATTTTAGAAATTTTAAAGTTCGTCTTCGTTGAAGAAATAGTCGTCGGGTGTTGGATAATCAGCCCATACTTCTTCGATGGTTTCATAAGGTTCACCATCATCTTCAAGGTCTTGCAGGTTTTCGATAACCTCCATAGGAGCTCCTGAACGAACAGCGTAATCAATCAATTCGTCTTTGGTGGCCGGCCATGGAGCATCGTCCAAATATGAAGCAAGTTCAAGTGTCCAATACATAGTTTTAAATTATTTCAATAAAACGCGAAAAACGTCAATTTTATGCTTATTTGTGTTATGTTTTTTTTAAAATTTTGAAATAATAGATAAATGGATTAAAGAAGCCTTTAAAACAAGGGTTAAAGGCTTCCTTAAAAAAATATTTTTACATATTATTTATCAGTTCGGTACCAAATTCTGAACATTTTAATAAAGTTGCCCCTTCCATTAAGCGTTCAAAATCATAAGTTACCCGTTTGCTGTCAATTGTTTTTTCAAGTGAACGGTAAATAAGATCGGCTGATTCTTTCCAACCCATGTACTCAAGCATCAAAGCACCTGATAATATCATAGAACCCGGATTTACTTTATCCTGATTGGCGTATTTTGGGGCAGTCCCGTGGGTAGCTTCAAAGATAGCATGACCGGTAATGTAGTTGATATTTGCTCCCGGAGCAATACCAATACCACCAACCTGTGCAGCCAAAGCATCGCTTAAATAATCACCATTAAGATTTAAAGTAGCTATTACATCAAAATCTTCAGGGCGGGTTAATACCTGCTGCAATGTAATATCGGCAATGGCATCTTTAATAATAATACCTGCTCCCGGTTTTCCTTCAGGAATCCGGCACCATGGGCCACCATCAATTTCTACTGCACCATAAAATTCTTTTGCTACTTTGTAACTCCAGTCGCGGAAACCACCTTCGGTAAATTTCATGATATTTCCCTTGTGCACAATGGTTACACTTTTTTGGTTGTGCTTAATGGCATAGCTAATAGCACTGTGCATTAATCGCTCGGTTCCTAAATAACTTACCGGCTTAATACCAATGCCAACCTGAACATCCACATTTCTTGCCGGGCCACCTACAGCTTCTAGTTCTTTTTGCCAGCCTTGTGATTTTTCTTTGCTTCCAAAACGTATTTTTTCAAAGCTTTTTGCAAATTCTTTTTCCAAAAAATCTAATACACGCTGAGCATCTTCGCTGCCTGCGGCATATTCAATACCCGCATATATATCTTCTGTATTTTCTCTAAAAATTACCATATCTACAGCTCCCGGATTTTTTACGGGACTTGGAACTCCCTGAAACCAACGTACCGGACGTAAACAAACATATAAATCTAAAATTTGGCGCAAGGCTACATTTAACGAACGAATTCCACCACCTACAGGTGTGGTAAGCGGGCCTTTTATCCCAACTAAATATTCTTTAAAAGCATCTAAGGTTTCATCAGGTAACCAGTTTCCGGTTTCATTAAAGGCTTTTTCACCGGCTAGTACTTCTTTCCATTCAATTTTTTTTGTACCGTTGTATGCCTTTTCTACCGCTGCATCCAACACACGTCTGCTTGCTCTCCAAATATCCGGACCGGTTCCGTCTCCTTCAATAAATGGAAGAATTGGATTGTTTGGAACATTAAGAACGCCATTACTAATCGTTATTTTTTCGCCTTGCATTTGATATGTTTTTTATATTTTCTGCAAACCAACACCTTTAATATCAAAACTCAAAACGTTGTATAAAATATACAGTTTATTTAATCTGTTTAAATCAATATTATGACGAAACAAGGCGCTAAAGTTAAAACGGCGTACTTTCGAACCTATGGATATTGTGGAAGCCAAAGGTCAGTTTATCAGTACTTGGGGAAACTACGGACAACAGTGGGGAATAAACAAAGTGATGGGGCAAATTCATGCATTATTGCTGGTTTCTGAAAAAGCATTATGCCGCGCTGAGGTTATGGAATTGTTGCAAATATCAAGTGGTAATGCCAATACTAACCTGCGAGCTCTAGCTGATATGGGACTATTGCTAAAAGTACATGTGCCAGGCGATAGAAACGTGTATTACAAAGCCGATAAGGAAATTGCAACTATTGCCCGCATTTTAACGCTTGAACGCAAACGCAGAGGGATTGACCCTGTTATAAAATCGTTAATAAAAATAAAAGACCCCAAGGGGAAAGCCTCTCAGATCCGAGAGTTTAGAAAAGTGATAAAGGATATTTCCAGCTTTGCTTATAAATCCGATAAGTACATGGAAAAATTATTAGAAAGTTATTAAAGCTTTAAAAAAATACCAATTCCTTTTACACAGATCAACGATTAAATGATAAAGACAAGGGATTAACCGATGTAGAATTCAGGTTGTTTTATTTTCTATGTTGCCTACAACATGCATTTGGCATTGGCAGAGGCATTTAGTATCATCTTTACTTCTTCCTTACTCAATAAATTAGGCAGCAACTTTTCTTGTTTAGGCCTATGGTCCAATTCCAAATCCAAATTTCGGTTTTCTATCTGCCTAAAAAACAGTTTTAATGAATTGACGAACTGATTTTGTAAGGAGGATGATAGATTTTGCTATAAATTAATGTCGATATTAACATTAATAATATCCTGGTTAATAATATCCTCCAGTGGTTTTGTATGATGAAATTTAAGAAAAGTTTTTATTGCTTCTGTTTAAGTTTCAATAGTGCTTGCATTGTATCGTTTGGATTGCAAAAACGAGAGGCCGCCCATTATAAATTTATTGCCAAAATAATTTCGTGGTTTGATGTGATTGCCTTACAGGAAATCAATGATAATTTGGAAGGTTTTAGGGCGTTGCAAAAGGAATTGCCTAAACGGTATAAGGCAGTTTTTACAGATGCATCGGGCAATAATGAGCGGATGGCCTATTTGTATAACTCAGAAAAAATAAAGCAGCTTGAAAAAATAGGGGAAATAGCCATAGCCGCCGAGGACCTCAAAAATATTAAGCTTCCGGGTATTCAGTCAAAATTTGAAGGATTTAGTAGAACGCCTTTTTTAGCAAACTTTAAGGTCAGTACCTTTGAATTTGCATTGGTTAATGTGCATTTGTATTTTGGCGATGATACCGAAAAAAAATCTATTGAACGGAGGACTGTAGAAACATTTGCGGTGGCTCGGTGGGCTGATTTAGGACGAAAAAGCAAATACGTTTTTACTCCCAATATTATGGCTCTTGGTGATTTTAATTTACCCAAAGTGGAAAAAGGCGACCCAATTTATGATGCTTTGGTTTCCAGAGGATTTGAATTGCCGGAACATACCAGTAAAGTTTTTTCAAACATTACCAATTATAAAAATTATGATCAGGTAGCTTTTTTACCGGGCATGAAAAGCCTTATAAAAACAGGCGGAGTGTTTGATTTTGACGGGGCTTTATTTCCCGATTTATGGGATGAAACTAAACCTACTATTTTAAGAAATTATTTGCGCTATTATATTTCTGACCACCGACCTAAGTGGTATGAATTGACTATTTAATTAACAGGTATATTTCCTTCAATCTCAAATTTATTATTTGGTAATTGAAGCTAATGGACAAAAAATAAACAGAACAGTGGTTTTGATGAATGAGTAAGGTTTCAAATTTTCTCTCAAAAAGCCATCTCCAAAGGATGGCTTTTTTTTGTTTAAATTATTACCAAATGACATTAGTCATATTTTAATTGCTTTGCTATAGTCACCTTTGCATCACGATGATTTGGAAAAATATCATTAGTCGCCCTTCTTAGTAGATCCAACTGCGACCACGTTTTTTTACTTTCTTTTTATTATTCATTTTATGCAAACCATTATTGAACCCTTTAAAATAAAATCTGTAGAACCTATTCATTTTACAACCAAAGAACAACGTATTAATCTGCTAAAGGAAGCCCACTTTAATTCCTTTTTACTAAAATCGGATGATGTAATAATAGACCTGCTAACCGATAGCGGAACCAGTGCTATGAGCAGTAACCAATGGGCCGGTATTATGCAAGGAGATGAATCCTATGCAGGTAGCCCAAGCTTTTTTAGGTTTGAAGTCCAGGTTCAAAAAATTACTGGAATGCCAATTGTAATCCCCACGCATCAAGGCCGGGCAGCTGAAAAAATATTGTTTAGCATATTGGGTGGAAAGGGTAAATATTTTGTAAGTAATACCCTGTTTGATACCACACGAGCCAATATTGAATTTTCAGGAGCTGAAGGGGTTGACTTATTATGTGAAGAAGGAAAACATATCTCCACACCGGCACCATTTAAAGGGAATATGGATACCGATGCTTTACGGAAATTTATTATTGAAAAGGGAGCTGAAAATATTCCACTTTGCATCGTTACTGTTACCAATAATTCAGGTGGAGGTCAACCTGTAAGTATGGAGAATGTGAGAGAAGTAAGAAAAATTTGCACCGATTTTGGCGTGCCACTATTTATTGATGCCTGCCGCTTTGCCGAAAACTGCTATTTTATAAAAATAAGAGAGAAAGGGTATGAAAATAAGTCGATACCGGAAATAGTAAGTGAGCTTTTTTCGTATGGTGACGGATGCACGATGAGTGCTAAAAAAGATGCCTTTGCCAATATTGGCGGGTTTTTGGCCATGCATGATAAAAACCTTGCCCAAAGGTGTCGGAATTTATTGGTTATAACCGAAGGTTTTCCTACTTATGGTGGCCTAGCCGGCAGAGATTTAGAAGCTATAGCCATAGGGTTGGAAGAGGTAATGGACGAAAATTATTTACATTATCGTATAAGAAGCATTGAGTATATTACAGAAAAGCTGGTTAATGCCGGGGTTCCGGTAATGCAGCCAGGTGGTGGACATGCGGTGTATCTTGATGCCAAAGAATTTTTATCGCATATCCCTGTAAATCAATATCCCGGGCAGGCATTGGTGGGAGCTTTGTACATAGAAGGAGGTATTCGCGGGGTTGAAATAGGTTCGCTGATGTTTGGTAAATATGATGACAACCATAATTTAATGCCGGCACCAATGGAATTGGTGCGTTTGGCAATTCCACGCCGTGTGTATACTCAGAGCCACATTGATTATGTATCCGAAGTAATCATTGAAGTATACAACAAACGTAAGGAAATTGTAGGGTTAAAAATAGTAGAAGAGGCTCCTATGCTTAGGCATTTTACAGCTAAACTTACTACATTTTGATAGTTTTTGGGTTTAAAAGTTAATTCCAGAAAAAATACTCTATGAGTAAAAATAGATATGTGAAAAGATTAAATTCGCTGCCAGCGTAATCCTTTATTTCTTATGAATTATTCCCAAAATAGCGATCCTCTTTTCCTGTATGCCACAGAAGGGATTTTGGTGTTAGATGACAAGGGTGAAATAATCCGGATGAATCCCAGTGCCGAAAAATTATTCGGGTATGATAAGGATGAAATTCTAGGTCAAAAGGTAGAAATTTTAATTCCTCAAAGGTATACTGAAAATCATACAGCGCAAAGAGGAGGATATAATCATAAACCTCGACGAATGGGCGGAAATTTAGATTTGCTGGCTATAAAAAAGGATGGCGTTGAGTTTCCGGTTGAAATTAGTTTAAGTCCTTTCAAAACGAATGAAGGTAATTTTGTAATTGCATTTATTTCAGATATTACAGCCCGAAAAGACAATGAGAAACAACAGCGTGAATACTCGGCGGAATTAAAAAAGCAAGTAAGAAATAGGACTCTTATTTTGGAAGAGGCCATTGAGGAGCTTGAGAGAACCAAAACGGATTTGCACAAATCGCTTGAAAAGGAAAGGGAATTAAACGAATTAAAATCAAGATTTCTTTCCATGGCATCTCATGAGTTTAGAACTCCGCTTACCACTATGCTTTCTTCACTGTCATTAATTACCAGATATGGAGAAAATAAAGATTTAGAAAGCCAAACCAAGCATGTAAACAAATTAAAATCCTCAATAAATAATTTAACAGAAATACTGAATGACTTTTTATCATTGGCCAAACTAGAGGAAGGTAAAATTATTAACGATCCAAGTGATTTTAATTTAAAAACTTTTATAGGTGATTTGTTGGCAGATATGCAAGCTACCATAAAAAAGAATCAAAAAATAGAATACACCCATGTTGGTGAAGAAGCTGTTTTTCTTGATAAAAAATTAATAAAAAATATTTTATTCAATTTGGTTTCCAATGCCATGAAATACTCACACGATGGTGGTGGAATTTGGGTTTCTACTCTTGTAGAAAATTCTACCGTTAAGATTTTTGTTAAAGATGAAGGGATTGGGATAAATGAGGAGGATCAAAAGCATTTATTTGAACGCTTTTTTAGGGGGTATAACGCAACCCATATTCAAGGCACAGGTTTAGGCTTAAGTATAGTAGCCAAGTATGCCGAGGTTTTGGATGCCTCAATTGATTTTGAAAGCGAAGAAAATAAAGGAACAGAGTTTACTATTACTATTTAATAATAAAATTAAAATGAAGAAAATTCTACTAATTGAAGACAACAAAGATGTACGTGAAAATACAGCAGAGATATTAACTCTTGCTCAGTATAATGTAATAACTGCAAAAAACGGGAAAGAAGGAGTAGAACTTGTTCAGAGTGAAAAGCCCGATTTAATAATTTGTGATATTATGATGCCGGTATTGGATGGGCATGGTGTATTACACATGTTGTCAAAAAATGAAGAAACATCAAGTATTCCCTTTATTTTTTTAACGGCCAAGGCTGAGCGAAATGATTTTAGAAAAGGAATGGAAATGGGAGCCGATGATTATTTAACAAAACCATTTGATGATGTTGAATTGCTGAACGCTATTGAGAGCAGGCTTAAAAAAAATGATATACTAAGAAAAGAGTTTGCGAAAAATTTTGCAGGTTTCAGTGAGTTTATGAATGAAGCCAAGGGAATTGAATCCTTGAATAAGCTTTCAGAAAATCGTGATTTAAGAGTTTATAAAAAGAAAGAAGATATTTACCTTGAAGGTACTTATGCTAAAGGGATTTATTTTGTAAACAAAGGCAAAATAAAATCATATCAAACCAATGAATTTGGAAAAGAACTTATTACCGACTTGCACAAAGAAGGTGATTTTTTCGGCTATTTACCACTTCTGCAGGATGAAAAATATTCAAGTTCTGCATCTGCTTTAGAAGATTCTGAAATTTTTATGATTCCAAAGGATGATTTCTTTTCATTGATTTTTAAAAATGCCGAAGTTTCAAGAAGGTTTATAGAAATACTTTCAAATAGCATACGTGAAAACGAAAAGCAATTGGTTAAACTTGCCTATAATTCTGTTAGAAAACGTGTGGCCGAAGCGCTTGTTAAACTTTCTGATAAATATAAAAAAGAAGGTGACCAAACTTTTAGCATGAATGTTTCAAGAGAAGATTTGGCTAATTTGGTAGGTACAGCAACCGAAACGGTTATAAGAACCCTGAGTGACTTTAAAGATGAAAAATTCGTTGAAGTATCCGGCGGAACAATCACAATTTTAAATTACGATAAGCTTTCAAAAATGAGAAACTAAGAAACCTTAGTTGTTTTTCAATTTTCTTTAATCTTTTATTGGCCCTATCTCGGGATTATCTGGAGGAGGTGAAATGTCTGGCATGGGTTGGTTAGGAACAGTTTCAGGAAAAGGGATTATTTCAGGAGGTAAAATAGGTTCAGGGGTTTTAGGAACCGGTTCTATTTCTGGTTTTGGTTTGGGATTCATGACAAAATAAATGGGTTATAACAAGCCTAAATAAAAATTACTGATTCTTTTTTATGATGGAACGCAAGGAAGGGTATTGTGGAGTGGTAAGACATTTTTTTTGTGTTACTTTTTCCAAATATTTTATCATAGATACTTTGGAGGTGTGTTGACATAGCTAATAAATCAGAGGATTCATGGAGGATATATTCTTCAAGGGTATTTATAAAATTTCGACCATAGATTAATTTATAGGCTATATCATCATACTTTATTTTCTTTCTAACCTTGGCTTTAAATTTATTCATAAACTCTTCTTCGCTTTCATGCGTTAATAGTTCGCCTGAAATGTGAACCACTGTAATCGTAGCATTAAATAATTTAGCTATTTCAACCAGTTTTTTAAGGGCATACAAATCGCTTACCAAATAATCGGTGGCGTAAGTAATGTGTTTAATATGCTTAAAAGATGCCTTTTTAGGAACAGCAATTACGGGGCACTTGGCCTTTGCAATTACTGTGGCAGTTATATTCCCCATTATAATTTCTTCAAGCCCGCTAGCCCCGGTGGTGCCTATTACTATAAAATCAGGATGTCTGTCTTTGGCTACCTCCAAAATTAAATCTACTGCCATATCTTGTCTTAAAAAAACTTCACACTCCAAGTTTTCATGTTTGATTTTTTCAACAAGAAATTTCATCTTTTTGATGGCCGTTTTTTCCGCATTTTCTATTTCTATAGCCATAAAATCGGCTGGTACATCAGGTGTTATATAGGTAATATGATATGCATGAAGTAGCAAAATTTTGGCCTTTTCCTTTTTTGCTAATATAATAGCATAGTCAAAAGCATGAGAGGCATTTTTTGAAAAATCAGTTGGAACAAGGATGCAATTGCTCATAATTATTGGATGATTGGGTTGCACAAATTTATTTGAACGAGAGTGTTTTTGAATTGATAATGTTCATAATTAAGCATGATATTAGTCATATATAAATAATTTTTTCCAGAAATTGATTTTTGAAATTTTATGATTAAGATCAGTGTGAGGGATGATAGTTATCAATTTTTTATAGATGACTATGTTCTTATTTTACAAACTAAATAAATAGTGAATGAACCCATCAAAAGAAACCATGATTCTGTTTTATCAGCACCTTGGTAAATTGTTTTACAGTATTGCTGCCGCTGATGATATTATTCGAGAGGAAGAAGTGAATCAACTTAAAAAACTTATGCAATCCGATTGGCTTGCTTTAGATGATTCTATTGATCAGTTTGGAACTGATGCTGCCTTTCAAATTGAAGTGGTTTTTGATTGGCTGGTGCAAATAGATTGGAGAAATGCAGACGAATTTTTAACTGAGTTTAAATTGTTTAAACAAGGGCACGAACATTTGTTTACGGATTCAGTTAACAAATTAATATTAAAAACAGCATTTGCAATTGCCGAATCATTTTCAGGAAAAAATAAATCGGAAATGGTTTTAATAAGCCAAATTGAAAGGATTTTAGTTAACTAGCCTGAAATTAAGCAACTGATTAAAATCATATCACCGTCTGATTCCACTCATGATAAACCATTTGTACCCCAACTACTTTTGTACCTGTAAATAATTAAATGAAAACAATACTAGTGCCTACGGATTTTTCGGATGTTGCTCAAAATGCAATTGACT
>CAMDGU010000030.1 GCA_945897885.1 Chitinophaga pinensis | reverse complement strand
GAGTGACCCAAAATAAAGCAAGTAAGGATTGTTTTGGGTTAGGGTATTAATTTCATTTAAGCGGTCATTGCTTGTATTGGTATTATCCAACGCAAAAGGCGTCTCTATTAAAGCAATCTCCTTATTAAATTTTTGAGCAATATGGTTCCCGATTATTTTACTTGGTCCAAAAACGTATTTAGCTTGCTTTAGCATCACATCCTGCAAGTACTGCTTTTGCCATAGTCTAAAGGTTTGTTTATAGCCGCTGGCTTCATCCAATAATTTTTGGTAACTCGAAATTCGAATACATGAAGGAATATTTCGAAGTTTAAAAATTCCCAAAGCCATAGCATTGGTGTAATGCACGATATCAATGGGGTGGTTTCTGTGGTAATTTAAAATTGCCCGTTTCATCCTGTAACTCCTCACCATAAAAAGTAAAGTAGGATTGAGACGAAAAAGAGTTAACCCATTTAATAGCCAATACCACCAGGTTAGTTGTTTTTCGTTTATCCTTACAACCGTTAGACTGTTATAGTCCAGAATTTCATTTTTGGTAGAAGCAACAAAAATTATGGGTTCATGCCCCAATGCCTGCAAGGATAAACTTACTCTGTAAATGTAGTTTGACAAACCCCCATCGTAGGTTTTTTCGGTCAAAAATTCAGTAGTGGCAAGGGCTATTCGCATTTATAAAGAGTAGGATTTATTTTTAAAAATAAAAAGTAGTTCACTACGAATTATTCTATTTATTTTGAAGCAATATTAATTTATGTGCGGCATAGCTGGGAAAATTTCTTTTAACACTTTTCAAAATTTTGAACAAGAGGTAACAAAAGCTTGCAGTGCAATGGCTTACCGAGGCCCGGATAACACAACAATTAACACAATTGGGAATGCAACTCTTGGTCATTGTAGACTTGCTATTATTGATTTAAGTGCTGAAGCTAATCAGCCATTCTACTCAGAAGATAAGCGTTACAGTGTCGTTTTTAATGGTGAGATTTATAATTACCAAGAAGTTAGAACCCAGCTAGAAAATGAGTTGGGAATTCGTTTTAACACCAACTCTGATACGGAGGTCTTACTCAAAGGTTATATTTACAAAGGGGCGCAAATTCTTGAAAGACTAAGAGGAATGTGGGCTTTTGCGATTTGGGACAATCAACTTCAAGAATTATTTTTTGCAAGAGATAGATTTGGCGAAAAACCCTTGTTCTATAGCTTTGAAAATGGGGTATTTTCTTTTGCTTCCAATTTAGCGGCAATTTCAAATTTAATTGATAAAAGAGAATTAAATCCCAAAGCAATTTCAGAACTTTTTGCATATCAATATATTTCTCAGAATCACAGTATTTATAAGGGAATCAAAAAACTATTGCCTGCTCAATTTGGCATTGTAACTAAAGACGAAATAAAATTGAGTAAGTATTGGGAAGTGAAGTATCATGAAAAAATTGATATCTCATTTGAGGAGGCTCAAACAAAGGTGGAGGAAATTATGCATAGCAGTGTTCAGGAAAAATTAATTTCTGATGTTCCTCTGGGTTTGTTTTTAAGCGGGGGAAATGATTCTGGCCTAGTTGCCGGTATCGCTTCACAATACAAGAAAGGAATTTCCAGTATTACATTATCCACTCCACAAAATCCTGAATTGGATGAAGCAAAATATGCGAAGGAAATTGCCAAGCTTCATGGGCTAAATTACAATCAAGTTGATTTGGAGATTGATTGTATAAATAAGCTTCCTCAATTATTAGCAATGATTGAACCGTTTGCAGATAGTTCAATAATTCCAACAGCAGCTGTTTCAGAAAAGGCAAGGCAGTTTTTAACAGTAGTATTGACGGGAGATGGTGGAGATGAAATTTTTGGTGGATACGGCATACCTGCTTTATTAAATAAAATTACTCCAAGCTCCTTGCCATTAAAGACTATTTTGGATGAGCTATCAAACAGAAGATTTCAGCCTGGGTGGAAATATCCTTCAAAAATTGCAAATATTGAACGAATGATTAAGTTTGGTGGCCTTGATAGTTATTGCAATGCAATGGATTATGAGCCATCAAATATTCGAAAACTTTTGTTCCAATCTACATTTATAAGTGAATTGGAAACAGAGCAAGCTTACTTTCCGAAATCAATCATAAAAGGCTACCCAAAGAAAATAAGTAATCATGATATGATGTTTTATCTAGGGGTAAAAGGATATTTACCTGATGATTTTTTAATGAAGGTAGACTCAGGAACTATGTATGCTTCTATCGAATCACGAGCCCCATTTTTAGATAACAGATTAATAGAATTTACTTCAACTCTTAAGCCGGAGATTCTTATGCCTGGCGGGCAAGAGAAGTTATTGTTGAAGAAAATTTGTGAAAAATATTTACCAAAGGAAATAGTTTATAAAAAGAAAACAGGATTTAGAATTCCTGTAAGAGACTATTTTAATTCAAAATGGTCTGATTTGTTAAAAAGTTATATTAAGGAAGGTATTTCAGCAGAACTAGGAATAATCAATATCGAAGGCAGTTTGAAATTAATTGAATGGTACCAAAAAGCTCGTCCATCTCAAATGGAGAAGCTATTGTTTAGTATGTTGGTTTTTGAAATATGGTTAAGGGTATTTCACCTTAACCAAAAGGTTGAAAAATTAGATTTTTAAACTAATTTTTTAAATACATATTGGTTACAACCCAATCCGTTATTGGTTCTTATTTTCTTTAAATAAAATCCACGTTCATTAAAAAAATCAACAACTTTTTCGTTTGAAGCTACTTCAAAAGGCAATCCACCAAGCCAGTCGTGCCAGTCGTGATAAACAGACATACCTCGCTGTTGTTTATAATCCTTGTATTTTTTAAAGGGTGAATGTCCTTGTTTTAAACTGTAAAAAATAAAATTTGCCAAGAAATAACTTATAAATATGGAACTAATAAAAAGTTTGCCAAAAAATCCTTTGTTATAAATCTGTTTTACTTTTAACCATTTTTTTGAAGTAGGTCCTTGGTCATTGTATAGTGCAATAAATATTTCACCATCTTGTTTTACTAATGGTATGATATTCTGTATCGCATTCCACATACTTCCTGTGTGATGCAAAACTCCCCATGAATAAACAATATCGAAGGTTCCCAAAGAAGTAAGAAACTCATTGTCAAGCACTGAACCTTGAACAACCTTCCAGTTTTCATCTGTTGGGTAATATTTTTCTTTTAATATCTGTGTACTTTCAACCGAACTACCATCATAGTCAAATGAAAAAACATTGGCACCAAGATTTTTTGCAGCAAGACTAAACATTCCACTACCCGAACCGATATCTATAAATTTTTTATCTTTTAACGATTCACATTTTAAAAATTCTTTTAGTGATTTTTCGGCATTAACGATTCTTTCGCTATTTAAGGTTTTAATAAATGATAGCCAATTTTTTCCAAACTTAAACCGTTTGCCTTCTAAAACTTCTAATTCATGTTGCGAAAATGTATCCATTTGTTACTCTTTAAAAATAAGAGTGCAAGTATACAATTTAGAAAACAGCATTTTAAACAAAATTGCCTTAATTATCCTAGGATAATTAAGGCAATTATTAATTTTTCAGATGTTTTTAATTTTTTATAAGTAATGTTCTAGTAATTGTTGGCTCAGTTTGAAGGATATAAACTCCATTGGCTAAATGTTCAATGCTAATAGGAGTGTTGCTTTCTGATAGTTTTCCATTGGCAACTACTCTTCCTTGTTGGTCTATTATTTTAAAGAAATTATTCCATAAGGTAGGAGTGATTTTTATATCAACTAATCCATTACTCGGATTTGGGAAAATAGTTACATTTTGATTTTGAAAGTCTTTAGAGCTTCCTGATGCTTTAACGGTTAAAGTTGCAATTTCAGAAGTGTCATTGCATGCACCGCTGCTAAGTATACATCTGAATACTTGATTATCATTAACTGCCGTTAAATTGCTTATATGTAAAGTGTCTTTATTGGCTCCTTTAAACTGACCTGCGTTGCTTAAATTTTGAAATCCTAATCCTAAATCCGTTTGCCATTTATAGGTTGTATTTGGCAGGGCTGCTGACACTCTAAAGTAAGCTGTACCTCCAACAGTGGCTGATTTATTGGTAGGTTGGTCCATAATTCCGGGCTTGCAAATGGTACTTAGGGTTACAACATCGGTAGTTTCTGTACAATTGCCAAGGGTTAGTATGCATCTAAATTTTTGATTGTTATTGGCAAATGAAACATTGGCAATAGAAAGTGAGTCATTGCTTACACCATTGTATTGGCCTGCATCACTAAGGTTTTGATACCCAAAACCTACATCGGATTGCCATGCTAATTTAGCAGTTGACTCTAAAACGCTTAAACTTAATAAAGCATTATCTCCTACAAAAACTTTTTTGCTTTTAGGTTTAGAATTTATTAGGGTTTTGCATTTCACCTTTAGTATGGCAGTTTGCGAAGTGTCAAAACAACCGTCAGATGCAAGAATACATCTGAAATTTTGATTGTTATTAGCCAAAGTAATATTTGAAATTGTTAAGGAATCATTATCTATTCCTGATACTTGTGAGGAGGCGTTTAGGTTTTGAAACCCTGCACCAATATTCATTTGCCAGGTAAATGTGGCATTAGCATCAAGAGAGGTTACCGAGAATATTGCTTTTTCATTTTCGGTTTTATCTTGGTTTATTGGGTTTGAAGATACCATAGGAGTGCATAAAACATCTAAGGTAACAATCTTTGTAGAATCTTTACAGCCTTTGTAGTTCATCACACATTTGTATTGCTGATTTTTGTTTGACATACTTGCAGGATTGATTAGAAGGGAATCATTCATTGTTCCATAGTATTGTCCGGCATCTGAAAGGGTTTTAAATGTGGTGCCGTTTTTTATTTTCCATTGAAATGTGGTGCCTGCATCAAACGTGCCTACAACAAAAATAGCCTTAGCCCCCCTGTTTACTTTTAAATCGCCAGGTTGGGTTTTGATTATAGATTTGCAAGTTACTGTGAGCACAGCAGCGGCAGAAGTGTATACACAACCATCATAAGAAGCCACGCATCTAAACTTATAATTATTATTGGAATACAATAGGTCATTCATTGTTAAAGTATCATTATCAAACCCATTATACTGGCCTGAGTTGGTAATATCTTTATATCCAGTTCCATCATCTTTTTGCCAAAGAAAGGTAGTGGCTGAATATATAGGGGCAACTGTAAAGGTAACAGAACTTCCATTATTACCTGTTTGATTCGTAGGTTCGGTTTTAAACAGGGTAGGGCACGTTACAGTAAGAGTGGCAATAATGGAAGTGTCGGAGCAGTTTTTGCCCATGGCAACACATCTAAATTTATGGCCACTATTAGAAGCAACCTTTGCATTGGCTATCGCAAATCGCTTCGTTTTTGCCCCAGAATATTGACCTCCGTTGGAAACGTTTGAAAATCCGGAACCGGTATTAATCTGCCATTGGTAAGTAGCTGCAGTATCAATGGATTTAGCAATGAAAATAGCAGAATCATACATTTTAACAGATTGACTATAGGGTTCGGTTGAAAAATCACTAGCACATCTTGATTTTGGGGTATATGACCACAAATCATTTAAACCAGCACCAGTACCTGTTGTAGATGCATATCCAGTACCAATATAAGCACTTCTATTTATCACGAAAGCGATGGAACCTCCTCTTGCATTGTGAGACGACGGCACTGAATCAACCTTAGTCCATGTGTTGACTGCTGGATTGTATTCGTAATAATCCTTTAAAAAGCTTGACAAGGTATAACCAGTTCCTAAGTACCCTCTACCATCAATTTCGAACGCAATCGTCCCGGTAATATTTCCGCCAGGAATATCGGCAATCTTTGACCAAGTGTCTTTGGCTTTGTTATACTTCCAAATATCTTTGGTGGCAGAAGAACTACTACTGATACCAGTGCCAAAATACCCAATGCCGTCTACTGTAAATCCTACACCATGAGATCTGCTGCCTCCTGGAAAATTAGCCTTTTGAGACCATGTATTTGTTGAAGGTATATACATCCAAACGTCACTTAAATAAGGAGAACCTCCGGAAGAACCAGTCATTAAAAAAGCAGTATCACTTATAACAAACCAACTAGCTCCATATCGTTTTGTCCCTGGGAAATTTGCTTTTTGTGTCCAAGCATTGGTGGTAGGGTTGTATTCCCATAAATCTCCCTGAGGATTACCTGCATTAGAACCTCCAAAGCAAACATATCCTTTTCCATTGATTACAAATGAGCTAGCTGCGAAACTTCCTGCTCCAGGGTAATTTGCCTTTTGAGTCCAAGAGTTATTAGTTGGGTCATATTCAAAAAAATCAAAAAGTTTGGTCCCACTCGCATTTTGACCTAATCCTAAATATCCTTTACCATTAATGCTAAATGCGATGGAACTATTTCTGGCTGTTCCAGAAAAATTGTTTTTTTGATTCCATGATTTTTGAGAAAACGCTGAGGTAGAAAGCAACACACCTAGCACGAGTAAGAAAAATATTTTTTTCATTTTAATTTTAGATTAATTCTTTAAAAACATTAATTATTGTTTGATTATCAATGTCCTTGTCAGTGTTGGTTCAGTTTGAAGAATATATACTCCACTGGCTAAATGCTCAATACTTATTTTGGTATTGGTTTCTGTTAGCTTTCCTGCTATAATTATTCTTCCTTGTTGGTCTATTAAATTGAATGAACTATTAAATAATTCCGGGTTAATTTTTAACTGAATAAAACCATTGCTTGGGTTTGGGAATACCGATATTTTACCATATTTATTTTGAGTAATTCCGGCTGATTTTACTGTGATGCTTGCAATATTGGTCGTATCACTGCAGGCTCCGCTGCCAATGATACATCTAAAGGTTTGGTTATTGTTACCCGTGGTTAAATCAAGAATTGTGAGGGTGTCGTCATTTACTCCTTTGTACTGTCCTGCATTGCTAAGGTTTTGATAACCAAATCCAACATCTGATTGCCATCTAAAGGTTGCCTTAGAATCAAATGCAGACACATTCAAAAATGTACTTCCCGAAATAGCAGCAGTTTTATTCACAGGCTGTCTATCAATAATAGTGTTACAAATAACCTGAAGGGTAGCAATTTCAGTGGTCTCCGTACAATTGCCCAAAGTAAGAATACATCTAAATTTTTGATTATTATTTGATAACGAAACATTTGAAATAATTAAGGAATCATTATTCACCCCATTGTATTGACCTGCATTGCTAAGATTTTGATATCCAAATCCAACATCTGATTGCCAGGCAAAAGTAGCATTGGCCTCAAAGCTTGAAAAACTTAAAATAGCATTGCTAGAAACAAAGGCTTTTACATTTTTAGGTTGTGTGTTCAGTATTGTTTTGCAACGAACCAGTAATGTGGCATTTTTTGTAGTATCAAAACATCCGCCTGAAGATAAAATGCATCTGTATACACGGTTGTTATCTGCCAAAGTGAGATTGGAAATAGTTAAACTATCGTTGGTTGCCCCATTTATTGAGCCGGAGTTATTTAAATTTTGATAACCTGTACCACCATTTATTTGCCATAAAAAGGAAGTATTGGTTTCTGCAGAAGATGCAGTAAATAGTGCTTTTTCACCTTCCGTCTTATTCTGGTTTTGCGGCTGGGCAGAAACAAGAGGCTTGCATAACACATCAAGTGTAACAATTTTAGAAGAATCCTTGCAACCTTTGTAATTAACCAGACACTTAAATTGTTGATTTTTATTAGATATATCGGCCGGTGTAATTTTTAATGAATCAGAAGTAACACCATAGTATTGTCCTGCATTAATAAGGTTTTGAAACGAAGTGCCAATTTTAGTCTTCCATTGAAAGGTTGTTCCGGCATCAAAAACATTTAAACTTATGGATGTCTTATTTCCTGTAACAACAGTTGTGTTAGAAGGTTGATTTTTTATGATGCTTTTGCATGTAACAGTTAACAAGACAATTGATGATGTTGATGTACATCCGTCATAGGATGCATTGCATCTAACTTTGAGACCATTATTGGAATATAGCAGGTCATTTATTGATAAAGTATCATTATCAACTCCTGCAAACTGACCACCGTTGGTTATATCTTTAAATCCGGTACCATCATCTTTTTGCCATTGATAGGTGGTTCCTGAATAAATTGCTGAAATATTGAATTTAACATTTGTTCCATTGTTTCCTGTTTGATTGGTTGGGTAAGTTTTGATAATTGTAGGACAAATAACAGTTAAGGTGGCGCTGGAGGATGAGTCAGAACAAGTTTTTCCGGTGGCAATGCACCTAAATTTTAAATTATTGTTAGTTGCATATTTTACGTTGGCTACAGATAACTTTTTAGTTTTTGAGCCGGAATATTGGCCACCATCACTTAAGTCTTTAAAACCTGTTCCTGCATTCATTTGCCACTTATAAGTGGCACTGGTATCGTTTGATAACGCACTAAATTTTGCGGTATCATTCAGATTTACGGATTGATTATATGGGTCGGTTAAAAAATAGGCAACACATTGTATTTTTGGTGTAAGTGACCAAAAATCATTTAGAGAATTACTAACCGCTGTTCCATATCCTGTACCAAAATAAGCACTGCCACCAATAACGAAAGAAACAGAAAAACCTCTTACACTTTGAGAAGATGGAATAGAATCTGTTTTTTTCCAAGTATTAGCTTTAGGGTCATACTCATAAATATCTTTTAAAAAATTCGTTACGTCATAACCTGCTCCTAAATATCCTTTAAGTCCTATTCCAAAACCTATAGCACCGGAGCAAGCTGCTGAAGGTAAATTAGCAATACTAGACCATGTATCTTTGGATTTATTATATTTCCAAACGTCTTTTTGGGGAGAAGTAGCGCTAGTAATACCTGTACCAAAATATCCAACACCATTTACTGTGAATCCTGTTCCTCCAGCTCGGTTTCCACCACCGAAGTTGGCTTTTTGAGTCCAGGTATTTGTGGCAGGCACATACATCCAAACATCAGATAAATAAGGAGAACCTCCAGGATTACCACCAATTATAAAAGCAGTATCATTAATAACAAAACAGCCGGCATGGTATCTGGCAGTGCCGGGGAAAGTGGCTTTTTGAGTCCATGAATTAGAGTTTGGTGTATACTCCCATAATTCTTTTTGGTTAACCCCTGAACTGTTAACCCCAAAACACACATACCCCTTTCCATTAGCTGAAAAACCTGTACATCCAGCTAACCCTGGTCCAGTATAATTTGCTTTTTGAGTCCATTTGTTCGTAGAAGGATCGTATTCGTAAAAATCTGTAAATTTTGATCCACTTGGATTTTGTCCTAAGCCAATATATCCTTTACCATTGATTGAAAAACCTGTAGCGTTATTTCTTTGGCTACTGGGATAGTTAGTTTTTTGGTCCCATAATTTTTGAGCAAACAAAGGGTAATTTAATACCAGGCATAGAATTAGGGTGGCTATTGTCTTTTTCATAGCACAAATATGAGCAATTTATTATTTTATTCAACAATTTATTGGAATTAAAGAATAATGCAAAAAATGGATTACATGATTAAAATAGTAAATTTGCCAACCGAATATAATCTACATTAATTAAATGAAAACGATAAAATACAAAGAGGAACAAGATTGGACAGATGAAGTAACCCAGCGTTTTTGGGATAATATGGTAAGTGATGATGTTCTCTATTTTGGTGAAGCTGTTGGGCTAGGAATAGTAAAATTGGTAAAACAAAAGATAGAGCTAAAGGGAAAGATTTTGGACTATGGTTGTGGCAATGGTAATTTTATAAACTATTTATCAATTGAATATCCCAATAATGAAATTTATGGATTAGACTTTTCTCAAGTTTCAGTTGAAAAATCAATTCTTAAAAATAAGGGAAATACCAATATTAAAAGCATAATTAATTTTTCGGAGTTAGATAAAAATTTTACTGATAATTCGTTCGATATTATATTTTTAATTGAAACCATTGAACACTTAAGAACAGATATCTTAAATAATACGTTGAACATTATTCATAGATTACTTAAACCAGGAGGTTATTTTATAGTAACCACGCCGTTTAATGAAGATTTAAAAGCTCATTCTGTTTATTGTCCTTTTTGCGATGCGGCTCATCACCATATGCAACATTTACAGTCTTTTACTATAGAAAGAATGTCTGATATTTTAAAGGATCATAATTTTTCTCCTATTGATGTTAATAATACAGATTTTTCTTACTACCAAGATAAGGTATCTTATTATAAACTTCATTTAAAATGGTGGTTAAAAAATAAATTAGGAATATCTAAAAAATTACCTTTTCAAAAGACTCATTTATACGGCATTGCTCAAAAGAACTAAAATTTTCTCCTTGCATTGCTTTGATTAAGAATATAAATAGCATTATTTTACTTTATCATGGGGCTCATTATTAGGCAATCATTAAAAGCCTCAATTAGTAACTATGCTGGTCTTGTTATTGGTTATATCAATATATTGATTTTAATGCCAAAGGTATTCCAGCCTTCTGAGGTTGGAATAAGTAGGTTTGTAATTGATATTTCAGGCGTTTTAGCTGGATTTGCCAGTTTAGGAATAGCCTACAGTATGAGTAGATTTTTTCCTAAATTTCAAGATAAAAAAGGTTCCTATCATCATGGATTTACATTCTGGGTTTATCTTATTCCCATTTTAGGAATACTTCTACTTTCTGCGGTTCTATTAATCTCTGGGCCATCCATTATTAATTTGCTAAAGGATGGAGGCTCCAATACCACAAATTATATTCATATAATAATTCCACTTACTGTTATTATGCTATTTACAGTAGTCACTGAACAGTATTGTGCTCAATTTGGCAGAATAGTAGTTGTAAATATTTTAAGGGAAAATGGTTTAAGAATAATAAACCTTTTACTTATTTTACTAGCCTGGAAAGGAATATTAAGCTTTAATCAATTTCTGATTTGGTTATTGGTTTCATATTTAATTGTGCTGTTAGTAGATATAGTTTATTTATTTAAAATTAATCCGTTATCCTTTATTCCTGATATTGAGTTTATAAGGAATAACAAATTTATTAAAAATGATTTTTTTGCTTTTAGCGGAATTGCATTGCTAGGAAGTATAGGCCCGCTTGTTATTACACGCTCAGATTATTTCTCGGTAAGTTTTGAGGGGGGGGATAAGCTATTGGGTATTTATTCAACTGCTATGAGTATTGCTATTATGACAGAATTGCCTAAACGAGTTATATTACCCCTTATGCAACCTGTAATTTCAAAACTTATGCATGATGAAAAATGGATTGAATTGAAGGAGGTTGTAAACAAGGGGAATATTAATCAGGTTCTAATTGGTATGTTTATTTTATTAGGACTGTGGTTTAATGCAGATAATATATACTCATTAATGCCCAATGGAGAACTTTATAAGTCAGGGAAATTAGTTATTCTTATACTTGGGGTTGCCAAATTAATTGAGATGTTTTCAATTTTGCCTGGAATAGTTATTAATAATTCTCATTTTTATAGGTGGAACTTGGTTGTTATCGCGGTGTGGCTTTTTGCTATTTTTGTTACATACCATCTGGCGGTTCCATTGTGGGGCATCAATGGCACTGCATTGGGAGTGTTGGTTGGATATATTTCTTTTGGAGTCCTTAACTATATTATCGTTTACAAATACTATAAAATTAACTGGTTAACCTTTGATTGGATAAAGATACTTTTGGTATTTGTGGCTATACTTTTGGTTCATCAGGTAGTGCCGCATTTTCAATCGGTGTGGCTTAATATTTTTGTAAGGTCTACTTCTTTAATCGCATTGTTTATGGGATTGGTTTTTGGGTTAAAATTATCAGAAGATTTAAATAACACCGCCCTTCAATTGGTAAAGGGAAAATTCAGATGGTTTTAAAAACCATGTTGGTTTCAGCAGATAAAAATACAGCACTTGTAAAGGAAATAGCCTTGAAAGCAGGCTTTAGTTTTTGTGGTATTTCTAAAGCTGAATTTTTGGAAAAGGATGCCCCCCGATTAGAAAATTGGTTAATGGAAGGAAAGCATGGCACTATGAAATGGATGGAAAACCATTTTGACAAGCGCCTTGATCCGCGATTGTTGGTCCCGGGAGCAAAGTCAGTTATTAGCCTGATGTATAATTATTTTCCGGCCAAACAACAAAAGGAGGCTGATGCTCCCAAAATTTCGAAGTATGCTTATGGGGAAGATTATCACAAGGTGATTAAAGATAAATTGTATGATCTTGTCAGTCATTTGAAATTAGAAATTGGAGATTTTGATTGCAGGGTTTTTGTAGATTCAGCACCGGTAATGGAAAGAGCATGGGCTGCCAAAAGTGGCTTGGGGTGGATAGGTAAAAACAGTTTATTGATTAATAAAAAGGCCGGCAGTTTTTATTTTTTAGCTGAAATTATTTGTGATTTGGAACTTATTCCGGATTTACCTATCAAAAATTATTGCGGAACTTGCACCGCCTGTATAGATGCTTGCCCTACGGAGGCTATTTTGCCCAATGCCGTTATTGATTCCAATAAATGCATTTCCTATCTTACCATCGAGTTGAGGGAAGAAATTCCTGCAGAGTTTAAAAATAAAATGGAGAATTGGGCCTTTGGCTGTGATGTGTGTCAGGATGTTTGTCCCTGGAACCGTTTTTCAAAACATACTGCAGAGCCGTTATTTACTCCCAAAGAGGAATTTTTAAATCAAACAAATAAAGAATGGGCGGAAATGGATGAATTAATTTTTTTAAAGCTTTTTAAAAACTCTGCTGTGCAGCGAACCAAGTTTAAAGGCTTGAAACGAAATATTGAATTTTTGAAATAAGTGTAAAGATGATTATTTCCTGCAATTAAACCATTACACTCGGACTTTCGTAACTTTTTTCTTGAAAAAAAAGTTACCAAAAATTCAAGCCAAAAATATGCTTCCTTGCACATTTCCGGGGCACGGCCCGCATTTGCTCATCCGTTTATGTTAATTTTCTTTTTGGTATTCGCTTGCCTCGTTCCTCGGTTTTTGGCAGCCCAACCCACAACTACTCCTAACAAAATTTCGTTTTCTTAAAATTTGCCTTATAAAAATAGTCATTTAAGGTTTGGCTATATATTTCCAATTTCTAATTTTCCCTTCATTCATCCATTCTATAGCAGTTTCCTGTCGCTTTGTTCGGGTGGTTTCAGTTTTGGCTTCTTCAATCCAAAGGGTGTATTCTCTT
The DNA here is from genome assembly GCA_945897885.1 of Chitinophaga pinensis. Lineage (GTDB taxonomy): Bacteria > Bacteroidota > Bacteroidia > NS11-12g > UBA9320 > JABWCE01. The sequence goes on along the minus strand of CAMDGU010000030.1, from coordinate 21,353 downwards.
TTTTGACTTGGTGTAAAATTTTGAAAGGTATTTAATGCATCCGGATTTTTATTTAAAGCGTTCATTAAATCATCGGGTATGGAAACTTCAGAATCTGTTACCTTTTGCTTTTTTGGAAGATTTATTCCTGCTTCGTTTAATTCCATGGCCTGAATAATAAAATCAAGCATTACATCGTCAGGTGGCAGTTGATTTACACTGGTTAATTTGCCAAATTGCCCCATTGCTTCACCACCTTCATTTTTTTGTGGTTTCAGGTAATTTAAAGGGTCTTTTAAAAATGTATTTTTCCAAAATGAAAAAACGGCGTGATGCTTAAAGGCAGCAAACGTGCAAAGTGGACCTTTGTAATCAAATGAAGGCATTCCCCATTTTAAGGTTTCTTTAACTTCGGGGCATGCCGCATGAATCAGTTCTCTTAAATGAATGAGAATAGGTTGTGCAAATTCTTGTGCATTAATAATGTATTGATCAATTCGCTGGTCAATCGTTGCCATAAATGAAAATCGTTATTCTGTTGGTTCATTCACTGTGCTTACCGAATATCCCCAAGGGCCTAGTTCATAAAGATGCTCCCCATCTGTTTTCATGTTTTTATAAAGTCTTAAACTGAATTGTTCCAAACCCGGAATTTCTAAAGCATCCATTTTAACTGTCTTGCTTGAAAGATTGGCAACAACCAGCACTCTATTATTTCCTGATTGTTTTATAAAAGCAAACACTTCCTTCGTTGTTTTAAAAATTTGAGTATTGGTTTGCCCGTCAATGTTGGTCCAAATAGCTGGGTTTTTGTGACGAATAGCTGCCAAGGTTTTGTAAAATTCAAAACGGCTTGCTCCGTTGGCTTTATTCCAGTCTATTGGGTCTTTATCAAAAAACTTTAAACGCTTGTCCAATCCGGCTTCCATACCATTGTATATCATGGGCAATCCACCAAGTGTAAAGCTAAGCGCAGTCATGGCATCTTCCGATTCACCATAGGATTCCTTGGTGGTTCCGTTCCAAGTGTTTTCGTCATGATTGGCCACAAAATGCATTTTTATGGCTTCGGCAGGGTAAATGTCAGAAGTTTTTTCAAAGTACTTTCTCAAACTGTCTGCATTTTTGTTTCCTTTATAAATTTCTTTAAGAATATGATGAAACTCCCAGCCATAGCAAGCATGAAATGCTTTGAGCATGTGGTCGGGCTGTTCGGCTTCGGCAAGCATAAACACTTTTTTTGTTTGATTTAATTCTTTGGTGGCCTCTACCCAAAAATCAGTAGGAATCATCATGGCCACATCGCATCTAAAACCATCCAAATCACACTCGTCAATCCACCATTTCATGGCATTTATCATGTAGCCTCGTAGTTCTTTGTTTTCATAATTCAGGTCGGCTACATCGCTCCAATCAGGCACGGGAGCTATTATTTTTCCGCTGCTGTCTTTGGTATACCAATCGGGGTGTTCGGTTATAAGTTTATTATCCCATGAGGAATGATTACCAACCCAATCCAATATAACTTTAAAGCCTTTTTGATGACATTTTTCTACCAAATTTCTAAACTCATCCAAGGTACCAAATTCAGGATTTACAGCCATATAATCCTTAATAGAGTAGTAGCTTCCCAATGAACCTTTACGGTTTTTAATACCTATAGGCTGCAAAGGCATAAACCATAAAATATCAACTCCCAATTTTTTTATAGAATCCAAACGAACTTCAAAATCTTTAAATTTTCCGGAAGCTGAAAACTGACGGAGGTTTACTTCGTAAATCACGGCATTTTTTAACCAAGGCAAATCTGCCTGTCCGTCGGTTTGTGTTTTTTCGTCTTTTTCATCCTTTGATTTTTGCTGGCAACTGTTAAAAATTAAGGTTGCAAAAAGAAGAGCAAGGGTAAATTTTATAAATGTTTTTGTCATGATAAATAGTTTTAAATTTTTTAGTTATTCCATTTAATAATAGCAAACGACCATGGCTCAATATCAATACTTAAGGCCTTTGTTTTATTGGAAGGCTGATTGCCAAACAGTACGGTTTCTTTTCCTGCTAATCGCTCGTTTTGGAAAGTTGTAGTTGTTTTTCCTTTGTTAAAAATAACCCAAACGGTTTCTCCAAAATAATTGCGGCTATAAGCAAAAATGTTATCATCTACCCTCAATTCCTGAAAATCGCCATACATCAAAGCCATGCTGTTTTTTCGCATTTCAGCCAATTTGGTAGTAGTTTCTTTAAGCCAGGTCTCATTGTTTGATAATCCTGAAAATTTCATCATTCTTCGGTTGTCAGGGTCATTTGCCCCCGGCATGCCGAACTCATCGCCGTAGTAAATAATTGGAACTCCCGGAATAGTAAGGTTAAATGCATGAGCAGCGGCCAATTTTTTATAGGCTAGTGTGTCCTTTACCTGTATGTTTTTTTTCCAACCCATTCGTTTGGTTTCTTGCCATGGTATGGATGAATTTATAGAACCATCGGCATAAGATATAAATCTTGGTTTATCCTGATTACCGGTAATGTTACCCATTAAATGATGAAATCCATAATAGCTGAAACTTTGTTTTAGGGCTGAACTTACCCGCTTGAAGGATTCGTTTTCTGCAGTAAAAACAGGTAAAAGAGCATCGTAAAGATTAAAATCAAATTGAGCATCCAGCATACCTGTATTTACATAACTGCTTATCAATTCATTGTTTCCGTATGTTTCACCAATTTGGTAAATATGCTGTTTTCGGGGAATCTCAACTTCTGTTTTTATTTTTTTTGTTAACGTTCTCCAAAAATTTAACGGAATATGTTTGGTGGCATCATGTCTGAATCCATCAAACGGAACATCCCTAACCCAATGCAATGCACTATCTACCATATAATCGGTTACTTTTTGGTCAGATAAGTTTAGGGTTGGCATAAAGGTATCAAACCATGTGGTTAATCGGTAATCATCCCATCGCTCTGTATTCATTGTGCCATCAGGCAAATAGAGTGGCGTAACCCATGTTGGATTTTTTTTGATAATGGGATGTTCAATGTGCAAATGATGGGCTACATAGTCTAAAAATACATTGATGTTTTGTTTGTGAGCCTCTTCCAAAAGTTCCTTTACATCCGCTTCAGTACCAAATCTAAAATCAACCGTGGTAAGGGTTGTTGGCCAATAGCCATGATAAGCGGAAAATTTAGTGTCGGGGTCTTTAAATTGCCCCCAGGCTCCTAATGGATTTTGTGTTATTGGTGAAATCCAAATAGCATTTATACCCAAATTTTTAAAATATCCTTCCTTTAGTTTGGCCAAAATCCCCTTGATATCACCACCATAATACTGAGCTTTTGGTTTCACAAGGTTAGTATCCATTTTGTAATCATTGGCTGTGGTTCCATTGTTAAAACGGTCCACCATCATGAAATAAAGGATATTGGATTCAAAGTCGCTTCGGGTTAAAAGACTGGGGTCGGTTATTATCTTTCCATTTTGCAATGGAATCAAAAGATCATTCCCAGAGGTAAATTCATTGTTGCAAAATACACGAATGTGGCCGCGTTTTTGAGACTTCGCAACTTCAGGAATTTCAAAAATATAAACTTTAGAATAGGGCGTTTCTTTAATTTCTTTTTCTTTAAGCAGATGGTTGTTTAGGTAAGTTGCCATCTGCAACTTTCCGGCACCGGTAATAATTATTGAAAACATTTTATCAGAACCCGTGGCGGTAAAAATTTTTGGAACCAGATTGGGATTTAAATCCTCCACTTTTATTACAGAATTAAACCCACCCTGTCCGTTACTTATTTTTAAAGGATTATTTTCATCCAGTCCCCATTTGCCGTTTTTTACAATTTGATAACCGTATTGCCCGGGAGTAAGATTAAGGTCACAGGAAAATGTATCGCCTGATTTTTTTAAGGGATTTTTATGCGGGGTCCATCCATTAAAATCACCTGTCAACTGCACTGAATCTATGGCTTCACTATTTTTAAAAGTAAAATTTATAGATTTTTTATAACGATTTTTGGTAGGAATATCAAAGGATTTGCCATTTACCCAAAACCTGATATTCCCCGGATTGCTGGAAGATTTGGATTCGGCGATTAAAGAAACTATTCCCGCTTTTTTATCTCGGTAAATTTTGTACCCAATTGGCTTCGAAACAGAATCTACCGTTTCAGGTTTGATAAAATAATCCTGAAGTAAAATGGTAGTGCTGTCTTCTGAATTGATAGTGATAGGGGAGGCCAGCCCATAAAGAATTTCGTCATCATTAATAGTAGCCTTTTGTTGCCCGCACGAAAGTGTAAACACTACACAGAAGATAATATATAACGGTTTTTTTATTTTACTCATCGTTTAAAAACTTTTTCAAAATGTGTAACCAATTTACTTTGCACTCGTTATTTATTTAGCAGCCTTTTTAGAAGTGATTCTTAAAGTCTGTGTTTTCATAAATAAGGGTTAATTAGGTACGGGGTGGTTTGGCTCAATGAGCAACCACCCCTTTTTTTGCGCCATTATTTTCAATAATTTTAACCTTTACTTTATCCCCGCTCAATTGCTCAATCTTAGTTTCTGACTTGGATACAGTGATTTTTAACACAGCATTTCTAAATCGCACCTTAAATGAAAATTCTTTCCATTCATCAGGTAAAAACGGAGTAAACGTTAATTCATCATTTATCACTCGCATTCCTGCAAAACCTTTTACAATAGTAAGCCAAGTGCCTGCCATACTGGTAATGTGAAGGCCATCTTTGGTGTCATTATTATAATTGTCTAAATCCAATCGGGCTGTTCGGAGGTAAAATTCATAGGCTTTCTTTCTGTCACCAATTTTAGCAGCCAAAATGGAATGAACGCAGGGTGACAGTGAACTTTCATGCACGGTTCTTGGTTCATAATAATCAAAGTGGCGCTTTATTGAATCTAAATCAAACTCATCTTCAAAAAAATAAATGCCTTGCAAAACGTCGGCTTGTTTTATGAAAATGCTTCTTAAAATTCTGTCCCAACTCCAATGTTCCACAATAGGGCGTTCGGAGGGCAATAAATTATTTACTGTTACTTGTTCTTTATCCAAAAATCCATCCTGTTGCAAAAAGATATTTAACTTTTCGTCAAACGGATAATACATATTGGCAACTATTTGTTTCCATGTTCCAAGTTCGGATTCATCAAACTCGGCAGCTTTTGAAATTCTTTGCCATTCTTCAAAATTTTCAAGTTTTTGGGTTTCACAATTTTGAGCACAATATGCCATACACCAACAAGCAATTTTATTGGTATACCAGTTGTTGTTTACATTGTTTTCAAACTCATTGGGGCCTGTAACACCAAGCATTACAAACTTTTGCTTATCCTTACTTAAGGTGATGCGCTGTGCCCAAAAACGAGCTATTCCAATCAGCACTTCCAAACCATAATCTGCAATGTATTTTTTGTCGCCCGTGTATTTTACATAATCGTAAATGGCATAGGCAATGGCTCCGTTTCTGTGAATTTCTTCAAAGGTTATTTCCCATTCATTATGGCATTCTTCGCCGTTCATAGTTACCATTGGGTAAAGTGCCGCTCCATTTTTAAAGCCTAATTTTTCGGCATTTTCAATGGCTTTTGGTAAATGATTGTAGCGGTAAATTAATAAATTTCGGGCTACTTCCTCACTGGCGGTGGCCTGGTAAAAAGGCAAACAATAAGCTTCGGTATCCCAATAGGTGCTGCCACCATATTTTTCTCCGGTAAATCCCTTTGGACCAATATTTAATCGGGCATCGTTTCCTGAGTAGGTTTGGTTAAGTTGAAAAATATTGAAACGAATGGCTTGTTGTGCCGAAACATCTCCCGTTATGGTAATGTCCGATTCATCCCATTTGGCAGCCCACGCTGCGGCTTGTTCTTTTTTTAAAGCTTCAAAACCAATACCGGCAGCTTTTTCAGCTTTGGAAATGGCCATGTTTTCAATGCCATCGCTGTCATAATCCATGCTTGATAGGTTGGCAACATATTTATAAAGCGATAGGGTTTGTCCTTTAGAAATGGAATAGTCGCTTTTTAAAGCAGCATATTTTTTTAAAGTAATTGGAGTGGGGTAAGCTGTAATTTGGGTATCATCAACAAATGCCTGAAACTGCATGGCAGTGGCTACATCAAACAGTGTTTTTCTGGTTTGAACCGCTACACAAGCTTTGTTTCCCTCAGCCCATTGACTTATTTCATCCCAAAAAAGTTCGTCGTAATTGGCATCTTCATTTTTTATGTTTCCATCCAAATAAGCTTCTACACTAATAGCAGCCGTGGATGAAACGGGTGTTATTTTGTATTCTATAGCGGCTATGGCATCCTGAGCCAAGCTGCAAAAACGGGTGGATTGAACCTGTATTATTTCGTTATTTGGCAAAACGGCTTCAAACTTGCGTTTCAAGTAGCCTTCTTTCATATTGAGCTCCCTGCTAAAATGATTGATTTTGCAGGTAGCCAAATCCAATTCTATTCCGTTTATTGTAATATTAAAACCAATCCAATTGGTGGCATTGGGTACTTTTGCAAAATACTCAGGATAACCGTTTTTCCACCAACCCACGCGGGTTTTATCGGGGTAATAAACACCGGCTATATAACTACCCTGCAAGCTATCACCCGAGTATTTTTCTTCAAAATTGGCCCGCTGGCCCATTTTTCCATTTCCAATACTAAAGATACTTTCTGATACCCGATTATTTTCAGGTTCAAAGCCTTCTTCAAGTATCAACCATTCGTCGGGTTTTATGTAGTTTTTCATTGATTAATGGGGTATTGTATTTGAATTAATGAATGGAAGTTTTTCTAAAGTCATTTCCGATAAGTCATTTACGGCAAAAAGGGCTCGGTTTAGGATGGTTTTATTTCCAATTCCTATGGCTGCCATTCCTGCACTTAGCGCGGCTTCTATACCGGCTTCGGCATCTTCAAATACCACACAGTTTTTATAAGCAATTCCTAATTCATCGGCACACATGGTAAAAACCTGTGGGTCGGGTTTACTTTTGGTCGTTTTTGTTCCATCTATTATGGCATCAAATTGGTTAAGTAATCCTACTTTTTCAAGAATGGATACCGCATTTTTACTGGCTGAGCCTAAAGCAATTTTAAAGCCAGCATTTTTAACTATTGTTATAAATTCCTTGGCTCCGGGAAGTATCGCTTCTTCATTCATGGTAAGCACGTGTTCCAAATACCAATTGTTTTTGGTTTTCAGCCATTCATCCTTTTCAGCATGGGTAAGTTCCACGTTTCCCCAAGCCAAAATTATATCCAGAGATTCAGCCCGGCTTATTCCCTTCAACGATTCATTTTGGTTTTCAGTAAAATCAAATCCCAAAGCATTGGCAAGCTTACGCCATGCCAAAAAGTGATATTTTGCAGTATCAACAATTACCCCATCGAGGTCGAAAATACAAGCATAACCTTCCACACTCTGTTTTTTTAAACGATTGGGAAATTGAGTTTTTTACAATAATAATCAGCCAATGGTGTAACAGGTTTTTTAACAATTTTACCAACAGTAAATCTGTAATTTTTGGCCACTTCTTCCAGGGTGTCTTTAAAGTAATAGGCAATAGAACCAACAAAATGAACCGGCACTTCCCTAAAATTTTCATAACACCAAACATGAATATTAATAAATGCTGAAATACCCTTGTAAATCATTTCTTTGAAAAAAGGATGGTCATTGTGGTCGCGGGCAAACCGCATAAAGGAAGCTAAATACACATTGGGATTTGGTTTGTTATAAACGGCTTCAAAAATCGATTCTTTACTTACACCACACTCTTTTTCAAGGGCAGTAGCCAATTCAATCGGTAGTTTTTTATAAAGATATTTACTTAATAAAATTTTTCCAAAATAAGCCCCGCTACCCTCATCGCCCAGTATATAGCCCAAAGCAGGAACCACCTCCTGAACCGTTGTCCCATCATAGTAACATGAGTTAGAACCGGTTCCTAAAATACAAGCAATTCCAGGGTCATCTTCAGCGGTAGCTATGGCAGCGCCAATTAGGTCATGGTCTACCCTTAATTCTACCGTGTTTTTGAACACTTTTTTTAAACCATTTTCTACAATGGTATTTCTTTGTTTACTTGAGGCTCCTGCCCCAAAAAAATAAATATTTAATATCCTATCTGCATAAGACATTAAGATTTCATTTTTAGAAATTTCACTCGCTATCAACTCCTCATTATGAAAAAAAGGATTAAAACCCATTGTATTGGTTTCTAATCTCTCGCCATTCGATTTTACAAGAATCCAGTCACATTTTGTCGATCCACTATCGGCTACCAAAAGCATATTTATTTATAATTATATAATTTGAAAAGGAGGGCAAACTTATTGTAAAATTTACACAAAGAAAATAGTTTTGAAATGCCTTGGAAAATATAATTTTGGGACGTTAAAATTTTTAGACCCGAAGAATGGCAGATTTTCAAACTATTTCTAAGCTTAACCCTCATGTCTCGGTGGATTGTGTGATTTTTGGATTTGATAATAATGACTTAAAAGTTTTATTAATTGAGCAGTTTCCAAGCACAAACTCGGTTTCAGATCGTGGGTCGATGGCTTTACCGGGAAATTTAATTAAGGAGGACGAAGATTTAGACGATGCTGCTAAACGAGTTTTAAAAGAATTAACAAACCTTAGCGATTTATACTTGGAACAATTTGCAACCTTTGGCAACCCCAATAGATTAAGTAAACCCGAGGATAGACGTTGGTTAGAAGCTACCCGGGAAATACCGGAAGCCAGAGTTATTACGGTGGCATATTATTCATTGGTTAGGTTAGAACGCTATAGTCCCACGCCATCAGGATTTGCAAAAAATGCAACATGGGTAAATATTAATGAGGTTGGAAATTTAGCCTTCGATCATAATATAATTTTAGAAAAGGCACTCAGTATACTTAAAAAGGATCTTCATAAAATTCCGGCAGGTTTTGAATTAATGCCAGAAAAATTTACCCTTTCGCATTTGCAAAGGTTGTATGAAATAATTTTGAATACAGAATTGGATAAAAGAAATTTTAGACGGAAAATAATTAAATCAGGAATTATTAAACCTTTAAAGGAAAAACAAGAGGGAGTAAATCACAAGCCTGCCCGTTTTTTCAGATTTAATAAAAAATATCAAGAAGCTCCAGATTTTATCTAATAAAAATTTAACAACAATAATAAAACGTAAGATGAGTACTATCGAAAAACCAAAGTTATCTTTTTGGCAAATATGGAACATGAGTTTTGGTTTTTTGGGTATCCAGTTTGGCTGGGCATTGCAAATGGCCAATATGGGTCCTATTTATGAATATCTGGGTGCCGAAGCAGGAGATATTCCATTTCTTTTTCTAGCTGCACCACTTACCGGTTTTATAGTTCAACCAATCATAGGCTATTTAAGTGATAGAACCTGGCATCCGGTTTTAGGACGGCGAAGACCTTATTTCTTAATTGGCGCTATACTAAGTTCGATTGCTCTTATTTTTATGCCAAACTCCACCGCACTATGGATGGCAGCGGGTTTACTTTGGATTTTGGATACCTCTATCAACATAAGCATGGAACCTTTTAGAGCCTTTGTAACAGATAAGCTAAATGATAAACAAAGGACAAGAGGTTTTGCAATGCAAAGTCTTTTTATAGGCTTGGGATCAGTTGTGGCATCTGCCTTGCCTTGGATGATGACTCATTGGTTTGGTATAGTAAATACAGGGAATGCCGGCGAAATTCCACTAAGTGTTAAATATTCATTTTATGTTGGGGCGGTAGCATTTTTGGGTGCTGTTCTTTATACCATTTTCACCACCAAAGAGTACCCGCCTGCTGAATTGGATTTTAAAGAAAAAGTTAAAGAATCGAATAAAGGTTTTGGCGGAGGAGTTAACGAAATTTTGAGTGCGATAACTGCCATGCCTACAAAAATGCGGCAATTGGCTTGGGTGCAGTTTTTTACCTGGCCGGGTTTATTTTTAATGTGGTTTTATTATTCTTCAGCGGTAGCCCGTAATGTGTTTAATGCCCCTGATGAATCATCAGAATTATATACCAAAGGTGTTGAATTTGCCGGACTTACCCTTTCTTATTACAATTTAATAACGTTTATTTTTGCCCTATTCATTCCAGTTATAGCAAATAAAATTGGAAGAAAGTACACACATGCATTATGCCTTACTGCAGGTGCTATTGGACTGATTTCAGTTCGGTTTATAGATACACCCGAATTTCTTTATTTATCAATGACGGGTGTTGGTATTGCCTGGGCTAGTATTTTATCCATGCCTTATTCCATGCTTAGTAATTGTTTGCCTGAAAATAAGGTTGGTATTTATATGGGGATATTTAATTTCTTTATTGTTTTACCTGAAATTATAGCATCCATATTTTTTGGATGGATAATGAGTCATTGGCTCGGAAACGATAGGATGCTAGCCGTTCAGTTAGGTGGAGTTTTTATGCTATTTGCAGCATTTTTATCTACCCGAATAAAAGGGGAATAATTAAATTCCTGTTAAATCTTTAAGGTTTAGGGGAGTTTTAGAAACAAATCCTTCCCCAAATTCAACACCAATCAATCGGCCCATTTCACGTGAACGGGCTTCTAAAAATTGGAAGAAACTGGCACTTGATATGGGGGTTTCAGGTTCTTTGCTCTTAGGGTTGTAAAACTGACTTGAAAATGCCATGATGCATTCTTTTTTCTTTTCAAACCATGGGGTAATATCTACTACAACATCAGGTTGCATAAAATAATCTTGAATATAATGCAAAACACGTTTTGGTCTCCAAGCCTTTAAATCACCGGTTTCAATTTTTGAAAGTCCTGCAAGAAAAGAAGCTTTGTGCACCAACTCTGCTCCCCGGCCATGGTCAATATGACGATCGTTTATGGCATTAGCCAAAACTAAATCAGGCTGATATTTTCGAATCATTTCAATTATTGTTAACTGATGTTCTTTGTTGTCTTCAAAAAATCCGTCAGCCATTCTCAGGTTTTCACGGACATGAATGCCCATAATTTTTGATGAATTGGCAGCTTCCTGATCTCGTAATTCTGCCGAACCACGGGTTCCTAATTCACCCCGTGTTAAGTCTATTATGCCAACCTTTTTACCCATGGCAATATGTTGTAAAAGTGTGCCTGAACAAGAGAGTTCTGCATCGTCAGGATGGGCGGCAAATGCCAAAATATCTAATTTCATATGATAATTAATCTATATATTTTTAGTTAAAGGTATTATCAAATCTTCGATTTGTAATTTTTTGTTTTTTAGCTATGGGCCATATGCAATACCCATGGATATCACATCCGGTAGATTTGAGATAGCCTCAGGGTATTTCATAACTATTAATTATCTTCTATTTCAAGTGAACGAATAATGTGTTCTATTTGGTAGTCTTCCACAGGGTCATAGGTTCCTTTGGTGTCAGAACCATAAAATTTTGCAAATGTTTGCCACATCATCGCTTTGGCACTTCCCCTATATTTTTTTAAGATTTCGTAGGTGGTGGAGCCTGTTTCGCGGTGTATTAATTTCATCAACAACAATCCTTGTGTTACCGATAGATTTTCGAGTTGTTTTTCAAAATCCTCTTTTAATGCTTTTTCATGTTGCTTAATGTATTGGTCCTTTGCCCGTTTTGTTTTCAACTGATTTAAATTGTCTTCAATCATTTGAAGCTTAAATGCAGTTAGTTTGGCATACGGTAAGGTTTTTTTTACGTTTCTAACCAATCGTAAATATTTTTTATAAGCTTCGGGATCTCTAAGATCCTTTAAAATAACTTCATCAAAAGTATAAACAGGAAATGTATCACCATCCACCACTTCATATCTTACAAGACGGGTTCTGCGTTTGGTGGTGTCTTGAGCCATTATGGTTTTGATTCCAACATGCATAAAAAGTATTAGCAAAATGTATTTTAGTATATGGATTTTGATAACCTTGAGTGTCATAGTATTTTGTTTTTAATTAAACTAGTTTTGGCAAATGTCGTACCATTTAAAGAATAAATTGGAATCAAATTTATCTTATTTCATTAATCCCTCGGCTAGCCAATTGGCTAAAGCCTGACGGTTATTAGGAATTAAAATACGGCGCTGGTCAAATTCGTTGGTAATATTCCCAACTTCAATGTAGATGCAAAGTGGCAAGGTCTCTCTTAAAGAATAGAGGTCACGTTCTTTTACAACACCTGTATATCCACGTTCTTTTTGATGGGTATTGTATTTCTCCTTTACAGTTTCCAACATTTTGTCTGCTATTTTTTTCCCGGCTTCACTGCCGGGAAAATGATAAAAGAATAAGTCTATTTTTTTGTCTTCGCTTCGGCTGTCAATATGCAGCTCAATTAACTTTTGTTTGTATTTTCCTTCGTGTTTTTTATAGAGTTTATTAATAAGGTCGGTTCGTTGTTTCAGGCGTTTTACCTGGTTAAGTGGAATAGGTTTCTCATCATACGTTACCTCATCGTGATCATGTTTTAGATACATTGATTCACGAATACCGTCATTTTCGTCTACTACAATAACGTATACTTGAGCCCCATGTGAAATTAAATTTCGGGCCAAACGCAAAACAATATCATAGGCATATTCGTCCTCACACAATAAATTTCCCTCCTTGTTGCAATTGGCACCTGGATCTGGACCTCCGTGTCCGCTGATTAGGTAAAATAATTCTCCTCTCAGTTTATTATCAGTCACCTCCACCTTTTCATATTTTTTTCCAAGTATGGTATATTTGGTAGTATAAGGCTCAAATTCTTTTTTCTTTTCTTTTAAAAAACTAATAGAAACCCAAATTTCATTTCCCTTTTTGGGGTCAGTTTTCTTTATACCCGTTTCTTCAAGCGTGGTATTATATTTTTCAATGCTTTTGGCTGTATTATAATTATCGATACCGATAGACGAACGAATGTTATCGCCACTAAAAGGATAAATTCGTATAGGCATTTTGTATTTGGTGCCTTTTGTTAAAACGGATGAACCCGTTAGATTGTTAAATAAAATTAAAGAATCTTTATCCTCCGGTTTTAGCTGGTATTTTTTTAGGGCATCATCAATTTTTATTGTAGCCGAAGGAATGTATTGCAAATACCGAAACGATTGACTAAAAGCCGACGGTGCGGTTAGAAATAGAATAAGTATTAAGCTAATTTTTTTGCCAGCCATCTTTGCCAATCAATGGCACAAATCTAAAGTCACCCAATTCTTTTTGGGTAATTATATTTTCAACAGACTTTTTAATAAGTATCATTTTTTGGAGTTTGAGGTCGCCAATAGGTATAATGGCCATGCCCCCGGGTTTAAGTTGAGCTAACAGAGTTTCCGGTATTTTAGGGGCAGCGGCCGTTACGATTATTTTATCAAATGGTGCTTTATCAGGCAAACCCATGGTACCATCGCTTAAAAAAAGCTTTACATTTTTGTAAAGTTGGCTCAAAATTACTTTAGCTTGCTTGTGTAATTTCTCAATTCTCTCTACAGAGTATACATCAGCACCCATATCAGCCAGCACCGCAGCTTGATAGCCGGAACCCGTGCCTATTTCCAAAACTTTATCACCGGGTTTAATCTCTAATGTTTGGGTTTGAAAAGCAACAGTGTAGGGTTGAGATATTGTTTGGTCTTCGTCAATAGGAAGTGCTACATCATCATAAGCCCTATCTTCAAAATCCTTCGATAAAAATAAATGACGCGGTACGTTGGCCATAGCCATAAGCACATTTTTATCATTAATTTTATTAGTGTTTAATAATTTTACAAGCTGGGCCCTTTGGCCTTGGTGTTTGTAGGAGTCTTTTCGTGTGTTCAAATTTTAGTACAGTTAAATGATAATATTTTTGCTTTCACTTAAGTTAATAGCCGTTTTTCGTGGAGTAATTTGTTACAAACATCCCACAATATTATAAAAGTTGGTTTAGTTGGAAAGAGAAATTTTTTACCACTAGAAAAACTGGTTCAACCTGACGGTAATTTTTTAAACAAAAATAACTCGGGTTGGTTGCTCACTGGCGGTTTTGAAAGTGATATGGAAGGTCTTCATAAATTTTCCTCTCTCAATGAATTGCTTTTACATAATGATGCCGTAATTATAAATGATTTGCTACATGCCAATTATTTAGAATTGCGTCATATTGTTAGGCATTGCAAGCATATTTTTATCAATCAATTGTTCCCGTTAACTCCTGAGGAGTTAAGAACCCTGCAAGATTTGGCCAATGAGGCCGAAGTGATCATTCAAATGGGATTGCATCATAGGTTTTCTGATTTTTTTATGTCGGTAAATGAAAAGAAAATCACTCCACGTCTTATTGAAAGCAATCACTTTTGCCAATACAAACGCCGTTCTACACAACTCTCCATAATATCGGATGTGTTGCTTGAGGATATAGATATTATAATTAATAAAGTAGATTCTGCAATAAAGAACATCCATGCCACAGGGGTAGGTGTTATTTTTAATGATCCCGATATTATCAATATAAGGATAGAATTTAAAAACGCTTGTATAGCCAATATTTCCGGCAGTAAAATAGCCATTAAGGATATTCACAAAACCCGTTTTTACCAAAATAACAGCTATTATACCCTTGATCATATAGCCAATACCATTAAGGTATTTAACTCCAATGATGAATCTTTTTGGGAGAATACGGATGAGAGTGATGCTTTGAGCGGAAGTGTAGAAACCTTTGAAAAATTTGACATAAAAAACGTGGCTTTTGCCGAGTTGGATGCGTTTTTTAATGCGGTGAAATTAAAAAGTAAGTCCCCGGCTTCATTAAATGACCACTTAGCCATTAAATTTGTAGCTGAAAAAATATATGATCAGCTGGAACGAAATTTTGTGGCAAAATGCGGTTAACTCCAATATTTAGTATTTTAATAGTATTCCTTCTTAGTGCGGGTTGTAAGTCTTTTGATAAGGCAGAACCGGTTCCTGCGTACATTTATATCAATAGAATTGATTTGCAGGTAAAGCCAGATGGTTCCCAAGGCAGTAATGCACATGATATACGCGATGCGTGGATTTTAGTTAACGGGGAATTGGTAGGTGCTTTTGAATTGCCATGCATGGTTCCCGTGTTAAAAAAGGATTCCTGTTTAATTACTGTGTTTGCTGGAGTTAAAGTAAATGGTCAAATGAATAACCGTAAGTTTTATCCTTTTTATGAGGTATTTACAAAAAAGATATTTTTAAAACCTACTGAAATTGATACCTTAAAACCT
This sequence comes from Chitinophaga pinensis, assembly GCA_945897885.1. Taxonomy (GTDB): domain Bacteria; phylum Bacteroidota; class Bacteroidia; order NS11-12g; family UBA9320; genus JABWCE01. The sequence continues at coordinate 6,122 of CAMDGU010000030.1, read as the reverse complement.
GTTTTAACCTATAAGGAAGCTGTCAATTTTCAATGGATTGAAGATTTTGAAGATTTGGCGGTATCATTAGAAAAAACAGGAGTAACGCGAACGATAGATACTTTGTCATTAACCAACAAACCAAACGAAGTTTTTGAATATACCAAGCCAGGTAATAAATACAGTGGCAAAGTTGATTTTAGAGGAAAAAGAGGAACATTTGAAAATAGCAGTATCGGTATTTATGATTTGCCTCGAACGACTTCAGATATTTATTTAGAAGTAAATTACAAATCGGATGTGCCTATTTCATTTGGCATTTACCCAACTAGCGGTACCTCTTTAGATTTTGGAATACCTGTTTATGCCAGTTATGCCTCACCACTTGAATGGAAAAAGGCATACATTCGCTTGTCGGATGATGTAAATAGCAGCGCTAATACAGGTAAAAAATTTAGGATATTTGTTAATGCAGTCAATAATCAAGATAGTGCGGCTGTTATATTTATCGATAATATTAAGCTTTTACATTTTTGAACCGTAAACAGTATAAAATCCTTTACCTGATTTCTGATTTAGTTACAGCGGCTTTTGCATGGTTGGTAATATTTGTTTTTAGAAAGGTAAATATAGAGGCCCAGCCAATAGATGCTGTGTATTCTGATTATAAATTTTATGAAGGAGTTATTTTAATACCCACAGCATGGGTTTGCTTATATGCCATTTACGGTTTATATAATAATATTCTGAAAAAATCGCGACTTAAAGAATTGTCTGAATTGTTTTTGCTTTCAGTAATTGGTGTTATTTTTATTTTTTTCGGCCTTATTTTAGATGATTATATAGCAGGGTATAAGTCCTATTACCAAACGGTAGGATTATTATTTTTGGTTCATTTTTCATCCACAGCTATTCTTAGGTTTATCATTTCTACCTCTATTCACCGTAAAATTATTTCAGGCAAGCTTGGTTTAAATACGGTGTTAATCGGAAGCAATGAAAAAGCAGCCCAATTATACAATGAACTCACAAATGCAAAGGAAAAGGAAGGGTATTATTTTAAAGGTTTTGTAACTGTAAACGGAGAAAACACCGAATTAATGAATCCCGAATTACCGGGACTTGGCAATTATAGTTTACTGCCTGAATTGATAGAAAAATATAAAATTGAAGAAGTTATTATTGCCATAGAAACTGTAGAAAATGATAAAATTAATAAAATTTTAAACTTACTTTCCTTAAAACATGTGGCTATTAAAATTATTCCTCATATCTATGATATTCTTTCAGGTTCGGTAAGGATGAGTAATATCTTAGGAGCTATTCTTATTGAGGTAAATACCGAGATAATGCCTTATTGGCAAAAATCTGTAAAGCGCATATTTGATATTGGATTTTCTCTACTATTCTTAATTTTAGGTTTACCATTTTATATAATAATTGGGCTTGGTGTAAAGGTAACTTCAAAAGGTCCGATGTTTTTTCTGCAAGAACGAATAGGGATGAATGGCAGAACGTTTAATATCATAAAATTCAGAACCATGCGAACCGATGCCGAACAAGCAGGTCCCCAGCTATCAAAGGAAGACGACCCACGAATAACCAAATTTGGAAGGTTTCTTCGTAAATCCCGCATGGATGAATTACCCCAATTTTTTAATGTTTTAAAGGGCGATATGTCAGTAGTAGGACCGCGACCTGAACGCCAGTTTTTTATTGACCAAATTGTTCAAAGAGCACCGCATTATGTAAGATTGCATAAAATTCGCCCCGGCATTACTTCTTGGGGGCAAGTGAAATATGGCTATGCTGAGAATGTAGATGAAATGGTACAACGCCTAAAATTTGATTTGCTTTACCTTGAAAATATGAGCCTTGCTTTGGACTTTAAAATTGTGATCTACACTGTGCTGATAATGGTTCAGGGGCGAGGAAAGTAGGATTTATTTTCATTTTTATTTAAATATTTTCTTCTTAAATTTACTCCCAATCCCATCACCTAAATTCCTATATTTGCACTCTTTTTTTTGAATGGAAAACATCCGCAATTTCTGCATTATTGCCCATATTGATCATGGCAAAAGTACACTAGCCGATAGGCTCTTGGATACTACCCACACAATTACCTCGCGCGAAAAACAAGCTCAAGTTTTGGATGATATGGATATTGAACGTGAACGTGGAATTACCATAAAAAGCCATGCCATACAAATGGACTATGCCTTGAATGGTCAAAAGTATGTTCTCAATTTAATTGACACTCCGGGCCACGTTGATTTTTCGTATGAAGTAAGTCGTTCCATTGCTGCTTGTGAAGGAGCATTGCTTATTGTTGATGCTTCTCAGGGAATTCAGGCTCAAACGATCTCCAACTTATATCTGGCATTAAATAATGACCTGGTAATAATCCCGGTACTAAATAAAATGGATTTGCCGGGAGCAATGCCTGAGGAAGTAAAAGACCAAATATGTGACCTGATAATGTGTGAACGGGACGAAATAATTCCGGCAAGTGGTAAAACAGGACTTGGAGTTGATGAAATTTTAAAAGCTATTATTGAAAGGGTTCCTGCACCTAAGGGTAATCCTGCGGCCCCTTTAAAAGCATTAATTTTTGATTCGGTTTTCAATTCCTTTAGAGGAATTATTGCTTACTTCCGAATATTAGATGGTTCATTGAAAAAGGGCGATAAGGTTAAATTTATAAATACAGGTAAAGAATATTTTGCAGATGAAGTTGGTATTCTTCGCTTAAAGCCGGAGCCAAGAAGTGAAGTATTTGCAGGGGATGTAGGGTATATAATTTCAGGGATAAAGGAAGCCAAAGAGGTAAAAGTTGGGGATACTCTTACCACCGTGGCCAACCCATGTACCGAAGGTATTCAAGGATTTGAGGATGTAAAACCGATGGTTTTTGCGGGTATTTATCCGATTGAGACCGACGATTTTGAGGACTTGCGCGATTCTATGGGCAAACTTCAGTTAAATGATGCCTCACTGGTTTTTGAACCTGAATCATCAGCAGCTCTGGGTTTTGGTTTCCGTTGCGGATTTTTGGGAATGCTGCACATGGAAATTATCCAGGAACGATTGGAGCGTGAGTTTGGTATGACGGTAATTACTACGGTTCCCAACGTTTCATTTCACTGCTTTACAAAAAAAGGTGTAGAGATGGTTGTAAATAACCCATCCGATTTGCCCGATCCATCCGTAATTGACTACATAGAAGAACCTTATATTAATGCCCAGGTAATTACAAGTAGCGATTTTATAGGTCCTGTAATCAGCTTATGTATCAACAAACGCGGAGTTTTAAAGTCTCAAAATTTTTTAACTACCAACCGTGTGGAGTTGATTTTTGAAATGCCAATGGCTGAGGTAGTTTTTGATTTTTATGATAAATTAAAAACGATTTCAAAAGGTTATGCGTCGTTTGATTATCATCCAATTGGTTACCGTGAATCGGATTTGATAAAGTTAGATATACTTCTTAACGCCGAGCAGGTAGATGCCCTTTCTTCCATTTTACACCGAAGTAAAGCGTATGAATACGGTAAAAAGATTTGTGAAAAATTGAGAGAACTGATACCACGTCAAATGTTTGAAATTCCTATTCAGGCAGCTATAGGCGCCAAGGTAATTGCCAGAGAAAGCATTAAAGCCATGCGTAAGGATGTAACGGCCAAATGTTATGGTGGTGATATTAGCCGAAAACGTAAACTGTTAGAAAAACAAAAGGAAGGTAAAAAGCGAATGAAACAGGTTGGTAGAGTCGAAATTCCGCAATCCGCATTCATGGCCGTTTTAAAACTTGACAGTTAAAAAATATTATTAATCGAAAGCAACTGAGGGTTTAAAAAACTTTTAGTTGTTTTGCCAAAATTTTAAAAAAACAATAATCAATCATAGTATGAAAAAAATCTACATTCTTATTTTATGCCTCTTCGTATCGGTATTAACTACCAAGGCCGATGAAGGTATGTGGCCATTAACTCTCCTCAAACAATTGGAAAGTGACATGCAAGCCAAAGGGTTAAAACTTACTGCTGAAGACATTTACAGTATTAACCAATCGTGTGTTAAAGATGGTGTTTTGCGTTTGATGCAACGCGGAAGTAACCGTATGTTTTGCACCGGTGAAATTATTTCAAACGAAGGTTTATTTTTAAGCAATCACCACTGTGGATATGGCGCCATTCAAGAGTTAAGTACACCTGAGGACAATATTCTTAAAAATGGTTTTTTTGCCAAAGACCGTGCCAGCGAACGTAAAGCTAATTTTAATATTGGAATACTTATTCGTGTAGAAGATGTGACTGATATGGTGTTAAACGGCATTAATGTAAACGATGAAGAAGCTGCCCGAACCAAAGCTGTTACCGCTGCGTTAGGAAAAGCAAAGGAAGATTTGATGGTGAAGGACGAACGCAAATATTTGGTGGAAATAGTTCCTTTTTATAATGGAAATAAATTTTTAGCCATGTATTATGAAGTATTTCGTGACATCCGTTTAGTTGGAGCTCCTCCTGAAAATGTTGGAAAATTTGGTGGTGAAACTGATAACTGGATGTGGCCTCGTCATACCTGTGATTTCAGTATGTTCCGCATTTATTCTGATAAGGATAACAAACCTGCCGACTTTAATGCTGAGAACAAACCATACACTCCAAAGCATTTTTTCCCAATTTCATTACAGGGAACTCAGCCTGGAGATTACGCCATGATTTTAGGTTACCCTGGTCGTACCTCGCGTTATACTTATAGCGATGGTATCAATTATTATTCAAATAAAGAACGTCCGGCCCGTGTTAAGGTTCGTCGTGCCGTTTTAGATATATATGAAGAATCTATGCATGCCGATCCTAAAATTAAATTGATGTATTCGGATAAATATGCCGGATTGAGCAATTACTGGAAAAAATTTAAAGGAGAAGTAGATGGTTTAAAAAATTTAAAGCTTTACGAACGCCGCAAAGCAGCGGAAGATGAAATGGCAGCATGGATTAAAACAAATCAAAAAGATATTACCTATGGGGAAGTTTTTACCTTGTATAAAGATGCTTTTTCAAAACTAAACCAATATGGATTGTACCAAAGTTACTATTCGGATGGGTTATTAAATTCTCAACCATTGGCAATTGCTGCGGGCTTTACCACCCTTGAAAAATTATTATCTACTGCAGTGCAAGATGAGGAAACCAAAAAGAAGATTGCTGATTTTACAGCAGGAAGTCTTAAATCGGTTCCTGAAACTTTTAAAGAATTTTATAATCCTATTGAAGTAAAAGTATTGGCTAAAGTGTTGCAATACCTTTATGAGGATATTGACCACGCCCAATTGCCAAAGGAAATAATAGCCATGGTAGATAAATCGAAAAAGAATTATACCAAATTGGCGGAGTCATTATTCAAAAAATCAATGTTTGCCAATCAGGCTAAGTTGGAGAAATATTTGGGTAATCCAAATTTAAAAGCGTTGAAAAAAGACCCGATTTATATTATTTCAAGCTCCTACATCAAAAAAATGACCGAAGAAATGAAACCGGTTTATGATGATGTAAACAGCAAATTAAGCCGTGCCAGCCGTTTGTTTCAAAGTGCTATGATGGAAATGCAAACCGGAAAAACTTTTAGCCCTGATGCTAACGGAACCATGCGTTTAACCTACGGAACAGTTCAAAATTATGAAGCCCGCGATGCGGTTTTATATAAAGAATATACCACCGACCGCGGTGTTGTAGAAAAATACCAACCGGGCGATATTGAATTTGATGCCCCTGCCAAGTTGATTGATTTAATGAAAAAGAAAGACTTTGGACAGTATGCTGATGCTCAGGGAAATTTACATACCTGTTTTTTAACCACCAACGATATTACCGGTGGTAATAGCGGAAGCCCTGTAATTAATGGCAAAGGTGAGTTAATAGGAACCGCTTTTGACGGTAACTGGGAAGCCATAAGCAGCGATTTTGCTTTTGAACCAGCGTTGCAACGTACTATTTCATTGGATATACGCTACACGTTATTTATCATTGATAAATTTGCTGGAGCAGGGTATTTGCTAAATGAAATGAAGATTGTGAAATAAAATAATCCTTTAAATATTTTGTTAAAAGACCCGATTCGTCGGGTCTTTTTCTTTT
>CAMDGU010000029.1 GCA_945897885.1 Chitinophaga pinensis | reverse complement strand
TCTTTTTAAGCTCCTTGTCGTTAAATTTAAATTTATCCATTTGCTCCTGCAATTCATCTTTTTGGTTGTTTTGCAAAAGTTCTTTCATTTTTTCGAGAAGCTTTTTCATCTCGTCATCCATCAGTTCTTCAAACAGCTTTTCCAATTGGGCCTGCTTGTCCAGTATATCTTTATCAATGTCTTTGTATTCAGATTCTTTATTGTTTTTATCCTTATTCTTTTCTATCAATTCCTTCATTTTTTCCTGAAGGTCTTTGTGCTTTTCCAATAAATCCTGAACCTGCTTTTTATCTTCCCAGCTTAATGATTTCTTCTCGGTAAGTTTTTGTTCAAGCTTTTTAATTTCATCTTCCAAAGTTTTGGTATCCTTAATGGCTTCGGCCATTTCGCCTTTTATGGCTTCATTGCTTTTTTCCGATTGTTTTTCTATTTGTTCTAAGGTAGGAGCTGCAAATAATCCATTACTGGTTCGGGTTGCCTTGCTTCCGTTCACAGCATCATTATCCCAAATTTCAAAGTAGTATTCTATTTTTTCACCCGGCTTTATGTCCAATCCGGTAATATCCCATAGGTAATAAAAATTTTGAGCGCTTTGAACCGTATTAATCCCAATAATGGCACTTTTTAAACCTTGTGCTTTTCTGTTTGGGTCTTCGGTTTCAATAAATTTGTAATGAAACATTAATTTATTAAACCCGTAATCATCTGTAATGTCTCCCACAAAATAAAGAAGCTTGGAATTACTACTATCACGCCGTTCTCTAAAGGTAATTTGAGGATAAGCATCAGGAACTATATTTATCTGATAAATAATTGAATCTTTACTTTCTGTTTCCTTATTCGTGGTTTTTATTTTTATGACTTCACTCGATTTAAAATTTTTGGTAAATGAAAATCTGTTTTCTCCTTCGCGAAATGCCTGAACAGCATTTCCGGGAAACATTAATCGCATGCTTTCTACATTTTTGGTGTTAAATTTCCATAACACTTTGGTTCCGGCAGGAATGGTTATATCACCAATATTTTCAAGCTTTTCGTCGGTTCTCCCTGTGTAGGAGGGGTAATCCAAATTAATACTAAAATCTAACAAAACAGGTTTTTGCTTAACCACCAACTGATAACCATCCGAGCTATAATTTCCCGACTCAAAATGAAAATCAAAGGATTTTTGAACGTTTTTAACAGTAAATTTAAATGAGGTGTTTCCATCCTTTTTCATTTTAAACCGGTTACCATCGGTTAACAGATACACCTCATCAGGCATTACTTTACCTTTTATACCCAAATCTACTTCAAAATCTTCATTTTGGGCAGCTTCCAGTGATTTGTTATTTAGCAAAAATTCAAAAGGTGCAGGGATGGCAAAATGCTTATCGTGCTGAATAAGTCGGGTAGTTGTTTCTTTAAATCCCGGTGCAATAATCATAATCAAAATTAAAACCGCCATGGGACCGATAGCGTATTTTAAATAGCGCTTGTTCCCTTTAAAATCGATAGCTGATGAAAAACGTATAGGCCTTAATTCAGCTGTTTTTTGATCTATAGATGCCGCCAGAAAAATACTGTCAAATTGGTTTTGATACTGGTGACTAAGCTGCAAAGTGTTTAATAATTTGTCTTTTATAGTGATAAAATGGTGGCCTATAATTTCTGAAGCCATTTCATAATCCAGCCTAGTGCCTATTCGGTATAATTTTAAAAGTGGAATAAGAATAAACCGGTAAAGTATAGCCCCCGTAAAAATTAAAAAGCTATAAAAAAGTATGGTCCTGAATGTGGTATCAAATCTGCCAAAATACTCAAGTAACGAAACCAAAAGAAAAAACGACAGCACAGCACCGGTAAAAAATATGGCTCCTCGTAAAAGCCTGTTTTTATAATATTTTCTGATAAATTCATCCAGCTTGGTCAGCAACTCGCTGTTGTGCAGATATAAATTATCAGTTGGTTGGTGTTTATCAGTCATTGTTCAATTAGTATCCTTTTCTTTCTTTAAGTAAACGCAGGTAGTTTTATTTTATGTTTATTATTTGGCTTGCTCTTTTTGGCAAGCTGCCAAAGCTTCCTGATAGCTAACAAGTTTACCGTTTATTCTACCAATGATAAAGGCACTTGTGAAACCCATTTTTTTCATATCCTTTTCAAATAAGGTGGCTTTGTTAAAAGAACGAAAACGCCCCAAAATAAGTTTGGTATTCTTGCCAGACTTTTCTTGTCGCAAAGCATCCAATTCATTCACATAAGCATCCAAATCAAAATGGGTAAAATTACCTATCTGCACCTCAAAAAATATCCCTGTGGCCGAGTCCATATTTTCTGCTAAAATATTGTTTTCCTCTTGCAATACTTGAACCCTGTTTTGCAAGGTATCATTGATTGCTTTTAAGCTGATGTTCTCCTTACTCAAGGTTTCTACTGTGGCTATTTTCCCCATCATTTCTGCTAGTTTAGTAGTCGATTTATTGTATTGAATAAACATGTAAATAGCCACCACTAATAACAGGATGCTAATTGCAATCAAACTCAATAAAATAGTTTTTGCCGATTCAGATTTCGGAGGTAAAGGTTCTAAGGAATAAGCCGGCTCTGGCCCCCCTTCTATTTCTCCATCTATTACAAACTTATTGTCTCCCAAAGCTATTATATTTACTTAAACTATGATATGATGCAAATTTCAAGAATAAAAATACATTTAAGGTATACTTTTTGTTTTATTTTCGTGTTTACAAATAATAATTATGCAATTAGTTAAAAAAATTACATTTGGGCTATTTATCCTCTTCATGCTTGGAGGATTTACAACCCTAAAAACAAATACTACCAATGAAATTAAATGGTATGATTGGAATGAAGGAGTAGTAAAAGCAAGAAATGAAGGTAAAATTGCCTTGATAGACACTTATACCGATTGGTGCCATTGGTGCAAAGTAATGGACAAAAATACCTATACCAACGAAGCCGTTATTGCTCTTATCAATAAAGATTTTGTTCCTATAAAATTTAATCCTGAATTGGATAGAAAATACATAAACGGAGCAGATACGATGACCGGTCGCGAACTTTTAGGCGCCTTAAGCGGTGGAAATGCAAGTGGTTACCCTACTACCTATTTTTATCTTACCAAAAAGAATGTTCTGTATCAGGAAGCCGGCTATATTGAACCCGTAAAGTTTGAAACCCTTCTTAAGGGAATGGTTGCCGAGCATATCAAGTAGTAGATTTTTTAAAATCCTTTCTATCGCAAACCTTTTTTGCAAAGGTTTTATGGTTTTTTGTTAAAATGGATTAAACCTCTCCATTTTTAAATAATTAACTTTGCCTCAAAATCTTACATCTCTTAACTCACATTTCACAATTTAATTAATGTCCATAGGAAAATTATACGGTAAAATTATACCAAACGTAACCATCGAAAGTGCCGGTTCTGAGGGGCTTGCTCTTACCCGTGTGGATGGTCAGGTTATTTTTGTAAAATACGGAGTGCCTGGAGATGTGGCTGATATCCGCCTTTTTGCAAAAAAGAAAAAAGTTCTATTTGCCGAGATTGATAAAATCATTGAACCTAGCATTAATCGTGTTGACCCCTTTTGCTCACATTTTGGAACATGCGGTGGCTGCAAATGGCAGCAAATGGACTATGCCACACAATTGTTTTGGAAAAACCAACAAGTAAAAGATGCCTTTGAAAGATTAGGAAAAGTGGAATGTAATGAATGGATGCCAATTGTTGGAGCTCCTGACCAAAGAAATTATCGGAACAAACTGGAATATGCCTTTAGCAACAAACGGTGGCTGATGCATAATGAACAAGTAGAACCGGGAAGCCACCTAAATGCTGCCGGTTTTCATATAGCAGGTAGATTTGATAAAATTTTGGATATTGAAACCTGCCATTTGCAAGATGATTTAGGAAATGCCATCCGATTATTTATCAAAGATTACGGGCTTATAAATAAACTGAGTTTTTATGATATAAAAGCCCAAACTGGTTACCTAAGGAACGTGATGATTCGCAATACCACCCTAGGTCAATGGATGGTAGTAATGATAGTAGGTGAAGAAAATGAAGAAGCAACCTCAGGATTAATGACAGCTTTGGGTGATAATTTCCCAGAAATAACTTCCTTAATTTATGGGGTGAATACCAAAGTGAATGACACGATTTATGATGTAGATCTAGTTACCTGTAAAGGGCAAGATTACATTGAAGAAAAATTGGAAGACATTACGTATTGCATCCGGCCAAAATCTTTTTTTCAAACCAATTCGGCACAGGCTTTAAACCTTTATAAAATTACTCGCGACTTTGCCGGACTTACCGGAAAAGAGTTGGTTTATGATTTATACTGTGGAACCGGAAGTATATCATTATTTGTAGCCAGAAACGCAGCCAAAGTTTTCGGAATTGAGAGTGTACCGCAGGCTATTGAAGATGCAAAAGAAAATGCAAAAAATAACGGAATATCAAATGTGGAATTTACCGTTGGGGATATGCGTTTTGAATTGAACGATACGTTTGTAAGTAAAACCGGAAAACCAGATGTGGTAATAACCGACCCCCCAAGAGCCGGAATGCACCCGGATGTAGTGTCTCAATTGCTAAAAATGGAACCTGAAAAAATTGTTTATGTGAGTTGTAATCCGGCAACACAAGCTCGGGATTTAGCTGTGTTAAACGAAAAATATACCATAATAAAAACGTGTCCGGTTGATATGTTTCCGCATACCCATCATGTGGAGAATGTCACGTTGCTCAGATTGAATTTAAATAGTTAATTCTTTGTTAGGATCCCAAAAAAAGCTTTTAAAATCCTTTATTTGGTTATCTTCTACAGTTAACCCTTCGGCTTCAAGTAATTTTTGCATCATATCTGCATGTCCAAAATGAGCTTTACCTGTCAGTAATCCATTGCGGTTAACAACCCTATGAGCTGGAATTTTGTCAGGTAAGTTGTGGGCTGAGTTCATTGCCCAACCTACCATTCGGCTTGATTTAGCTGACCCTAAATATCTGGCTATAGCTCCATAATTGGTAACTTTTCCTTGAGGTATTAGCTTAACCACTTCAAATACTAAATTAAAAAAGCTAGCGTTATTTTCTTTTGGCATAAAATTTGAACAAAAACTTAAAATCCTTACAAATTTATATCATACCAATTTATTTACATTTGCAAATTAAGATTATGACAAAACGAATTACTCTCCTGACAGTAGTATTATTATTTATAACCAATGCCTTTGCCCAAGGTTATAAAATTACTGTAAAAATTAAAGGTGCTAAACCAAATGAAACCTACCTGCTTGCCAATTATTATGCTGATAAAAATCAATTAAAGGATTCGGCTACCTCTGACAAAAATGGCACTATTGTATTCGACGGAAAAGTGAAATTACCAAACGGTATTTACCTTGTTGTAACACCAAGTCGCAATTACTTTGAAATGGTGGTATCACAAGCAGAGCAAGATTTTACCATTGAAACAGATACCCTGTTTGACTCTGAAAAATTTGTTATTAAAAATTCTAAAGAAAACAGTGCATTTATAGAGTTTAATATTTTTGCAGGAAAAAAATCCGTAGAATACGAAGGCATAAAAACACGGCTTAGCTTTGCTAAAAACAAACAAGACAGTTTAAATCTTCAAAAGCAATTTCAAGTATTAGACAGCCAAATACAAGCTGCTCGTCAGGAAATTGCAAATCGCAATCCAACATTATTTGTTTCTAAAATTTTCAGAACATTTAAGGAATTGCCTGAACCAGTGCCTGCAAGAAATCCTGATGGATCGTTACAAGATTCCAATTACCGCTACAATTATTATAAAGACCACTATTGGGATAACATAGACTTGGGTGAAGATGGACTCTTAAGAACTCCTGTATTTCATGCAAAACTTAAGGTTTTTATGACTCGAACTTTTATGCAAATACCAGATAGCATAATAAAAGAAGCCGACAAATTAATTAAAAAAATAGAGGCTGCCGGAGGTAAAAGTTTGTTTCAATACACTGTGCAGTGGATAACAAATCATTATGAAGAAAGTAAAATTGTATGTATGGATAAAGTTCTTCATTATATGGGAACCACATACTATTGTGCAGGAAAAACACCTTGGGCAGATACAGGAACAATTCGCAAAATATGTGAACACGTTGTTAAAATCAGACCAACTCTTTGCGACGTACAAGCCCCTCCAATCATAAATCTTTTTGATTCCACTTATAACAAACAAGTTGATTTGTATTCTATTAATTCACCTTTCACAGTGGTTGTGTTTTGGGATCACCAATGCGGTCATTGTCAAAAAACGATGCCACGCTTAAATGTTCTTTACGATTCCTTAAATAAGGCAGGTTTGAAGTTTGAAGTTTATTCTGTTTATACTCAGGATGATTGGGATGGATGGAAACAGTACCTAAGAGAAAAGAAGTTAAAATATACTAACGTTGGTAATATGTATGGAAAAAGCAATTACCGCAAAGAGTATTTTTTTATTGCCACCCCTCAAATGTATATTTTGGACAAGGACAAGAGAATAAAGCTTAAAAATATTGACATAGAAGAATTGGCCAATGTTTTAAGTTTGCTCAACAAAGAGTATCAGGAAGATGCAAAAAAGATAAAAAAGAATTAATCGAAAATAATAATTTGAAATTAAAGCCTGCGAACTAAATTCGTAGGCTTTTTTATTGAATATGAAATTTATAAAATCCCTAATCCTAGTAACTCTTGCTCAACTTGCAATAGCCCAGTCAAATGTAAAAACTTACCAAAATGATCCGGGTGACAGACCCCGTGAACACTCTGCAGATATTACCAACATGAAAGTGGAAGTGTCATTTGATTGCCCAAAAGGCATTGTAAAAGGACAAGTAATCCATTCGTTTATGCCATTACGCCAAACCATTGATACCTTGTTTTTTGACGGACCGGGAATCAAAATTTCAACAGCCAATTTGGATGGTAAAACGTGTAAGTTCAAAATAAGTTCTGATGGAGTAACCGTTTATTTTTCACCTGCTTTATACGCTGATAAAACCTACAATTTAGCCTTTGAATACGAGGCTACACCAAAACGCGGAATTTATTTTATTGGATGGAATAGCCCAACAGTAACCGACTCAAAAAACCAAACCCGCCACCAAATATGGACTCAAGGGCAAGGCATTGACAACCGTCATTGGATACCCATGTATGATAATATGAATGATAAATTTACTACCGAAACCGTAGTAACTTTTGATAAAGATTACAACGTATTATCAAACGGAGCACTAAAATCAGTAAGGTCAAATGCTAATGGAACCAAAACGTGGCATTATGCCATGGGCAAGCCTCACGCCGGATATTTGCTGATGTTGGGTATTGATAAATATGCCATTAAAAAAACGAAAACAAAAACCGGGGTTCCTGTAGCATTTTGGTATTATCCTGAATCACCTGAAAAGGTAGAGCCTACAAGTATGTATACCGAAAAAATGATTGAATTTTTGGAAGAAGAAACAGGCATTCCTTATCCTTGGGAAAGCTATTCTCAAGTAATGGTTCAGGATTTTATGTATGGAGCCATGGAAAATACCACCGCTACTATTTTTGGAGATTTCTTTAATGTAGATAGCCGAGGATTTTTGGATAGAAATTATGTTGGTGTTAATTGCCATGAACTTACTCATCAATGGTTTGGCGACTTAATAACAGCTCGTGGTGGTGGCGATACTTGGTTGCAAGAAAGCTATGCTACCTATTATGCTAAACTATTTTATGAAACTATTGAAGGAAAAGACAGAGTAAAATGGATGCAACGCCAGGAAGTGAATTCTGCCTTAAAGGCCTCAGAAACCGATAATAATCCCATTCGTTTTTCAGGTGCAGGAACTGCCAGAGTCTATCAAAAAGGAAGTTCGGTAATTCAAATGCTTCGCTATGTATTGGGCGATGAGGCTTATAAAAAAGTAATTAAACAATACCTTACGAATCATCTTTATAAAAATGTAGAAACCAATGATTTGTATCAAGCCATTCAGGACGTGACGGGCCAAAGTTTGGATTGGTTTTTTGACGAATGGTTATACCGCGGAGGAGAGCCTCATTACAGAGTGAGCTATTTATCTGCCAACAATTCTTTAAATATAACGGTTGAACAAATTCATAGCATTAATGAATTGGTAAAAGCCTTTAAAATGCCTGTAAATTTTGCGGTTTATTTTAAAGATGGAAGTGTAAGCCGTCAGCAATTTTGGATTGATAAACAAACCCAAACGGTTAGTATTTCCAATCCTTCCAACAAAGCCGTTTCGTTTGTATTGTTTGATGAAAATTCGGAAATAACAAAAAAAGTAACCTTTACAAAAACCAATGAAGAATTATTTGCCCAATTGGAGGGTGCTACTAACATGATAGACCGCTATGATGCATTATTAGCATTAAAAAATGTAGGGATTGAAGCAAAACGCGATGCTCTTTGGAAGGCTTTTGATAATGAAAATTTCTATGGAATGAAAGCAGAAATAGCCTCACAACTAGCCAATGATTTTCGCAGTTTTCCTAAATTAAATGACCTTCTTGCATCCTCTAATACTGAAGTTATAAAATCCGTTATGAACTCAATGTCTAAAATTTATGAGCAATTAAAACCTACCTATGAAAAATTGCTTGAAAACCAATCGTATGATATAGTAGAAAGAAGCATGACAAGGCTATGTGAAGAATTTCCTAAAGAAACCGAAACCTACTTAAACACCATTGACAAACTTTATATCACCCCAAAAGTGTATGGCCAAAACCAAAACATTCGGATTAAATACCTTGAACTATCCATTTTAAATCATATAAACGAACCTTCATACACTGCCGATTTAAAATTATTAGCTACCGATTTGTATGAATTTCGTACCAGGGTTTCAGCAATGGAAGCATTGAAACGCCTTGGCATTTGTGATGAAGGAACTATTTACCAAATGCTGAATGCTTCTTTAAGTTCCAATGGACGATTAGCCGGACCAGCCAAAACTGTACTTAAATATTTTCAAGAACAAACTTATTATAAAACCCTAATTGAAAAAGGAATTAAACAAGGTGGATACAGCGATGCCGATTTAAAAGTATTTAAGGAAGCCGGATTGTATAAATAGAAGCATAATTAAAAAAAATAGTATAAAATACTCCTGCGTCAGCCGTCCCTCTTAAAAAGGGGGGTAGGGGGATGTCTCCAAAAGAAATAAAAAATAAAACCATGAAATACACAATCATAGCCTGTTGCCTGTTTGCCATATCATGCAATACGAAAACCGAAATTAAAGAAACAAAATCCGAAAAAATGAACTCGTTTGACAGTATTGCCAATGAACGCATTGGGATTTATGAAACTGTAAAACTTACCTCGGATTTAAGTAAACTGAAACCTTACGAACGCCAAATGTTGCCCTTACTTATTGAAGCTGCGCAAATCATGGATGGCCTGTTTTGGAAACAAGCCTATGGTGACAAAGATGCCTTATTAAAAAGTATAAAAAATGAAACCACCCGCAAGTTTGCCGAAATAAATTATGGCCCTTGGGATAGACTAAATGATGACAATCCTTTTGTAGAAGGCATGGGCAGAAAACCTGATGGTGCCAATATTTATGTAAAAGATGCCACCAAAGAAGAAGTGGAAAAAGCAGGATTGCACAAAGATTTGTATAGTGTAGTGAAACGCGACAAAGCGGGAAAATTATACACTGTACCTTACCATTTAGAATATAAGACCGAACTTAACAAAGCTTCGGAATTATTGTTAAAAGCAGCTGCCTTAAGTGAAGATGCTTCTTTAAAAAATTATTTAACACTGCGGGCTAAAGCTTTAATAACATCCAATTACAAACCCAGCGATTTGGCATGGTTGGATATGAAAACCAATGGGATTGATATCATCATTGGGCCTATTGAAAATTATGAGGATAAACTCTTTGGGGCTCGTGCATCCTTTGAAAGTTATGTGCTGATAAAAGATTTGGACTGGAGCAAAAAACTGTCGCACTACGTTTCGTTTTTAACCGAACTGCAAACAGGATTGCCGGTGGAAGCCAAATACAAAAAAGAAAAACCCGGAACCGATAGTGAACTGAATGCCTATGATGTGGTATACTATGCCGGCGATTGCAATGCAGGCAGCAAAACCATAGCGGTAAATTTGCCCAATGATGAAGAAGTTCAAATAACCAAAGGCACCCGCCGCAGCCAATTAAAAAATGTAATGAAAGCCAAGTTTGATAAAATTTTGGTCCCTATAAGCAGTGAACTTATAAGCCCTGATCAACGCAAGCACATTACGTTTGACGCATTTTTTGCTACCACGATGTTTCATGAAGTAGCGCATGGTTTGGGTATTAAAAATACCATTAACGGCAAAGGAACCGTTCGCGAAGCGTTGGGTGAAAAAGGAAGTGCTTTGGAAGAAGGTAAAGCAGATATTTTGGGACTTTATATGATTGATAAACTGTTTGCCAAAGGCGAAATAAAAGAAGGAGTATTGATGGATTATTATGTTACGTTTTTAGCGTCCATCTTCCGTTCCATTCGATTTGGGGCCAGCAGCGCCCATGGACAAGCTAATATGGTACGCTTTAATTATTTTGAAGAAATGGGGGCTTTTACCAAAAGTGCCGATGGAACCTACTCTGTAAACCTTAAAAAAATGAAAGAAGCTACCAATTCTCTTTCAGCCTTAATACTAAGACTGCAAGGCGATGGTGATGCCAAAGGTGTTGAAGAGTTACTAACCAAAATGGGGAGTATAAGCCCTGATTTACAAGTTGATCTTGACAAACTAAAAACCAAAAAAATCCCTGTGGATATAATCTTTGAGCAAGGAAAAGAGGTTTTGGGATTATAGGGTAATATCGCACGGAGGCACAGAGACGCGGAGAAAAAGAGATTTGAATGTAATAGTTATATAATTGGCCTGTTATTAAAAACAATGAGAAAAAATTTAGTCTTCATACTTATTTCACTAACGTTTTGGTCGTTTACAAAACATGGAGTTATTACTCCAAATGCCAACACCTGGAATGTTAGAATTGGAGATAGCCTTATTATGGCATCCTGGCTCAATAATAAAATGGGGGATACGGGAGTAGTTAATTTAAATTTATTTGCTCATAGTGATACGATTTATGCAACACGTAATCTATGTGGTTATGCCGGTTACGGAGATGATATTGCTACTTTAACAATTAAAAATATTGATAATCAAATTATTTGTGAATCTAAGAATACTCGTAATATCTGGTCTTTTGATGCTAAATTACCTTTAAGTGAAATATTTAATTCGAATAAATTTAAAAAAGGACAAATGGTTAAAGTTTACTTTACCATGGATTTTGTGAAAAAGGAAGAAAGGGATATTGTTTTACTTTGTTATATAAGATTTCAATAATTCTCTTTAGAACGATATTTAAAGGTTCAAAAAATCAAAATAAACTATTTTTCACACTTAATTTTCACTTATGATTATTGTAACTAAACACATGTTATCTTAATGGTCGATGTCCCCATCAACAAAAAAATACTGCTTTCGTTCGCTGAATACTAATCGATTTTTTTACCCAAAATGGAGCAAGGATTGGCGAAGCTTTCCTTATAACAATCAGCCCAAAAAACATCCCCCTACCCCCTTCACCGTTTCACAAGCCATCGCACAAGGGGGACTTTCAAACCGCGAGCATTTCCAAATTTTGAAATCTCCAAATCCAAAAATCACCCAATCATCCTATCCAAAACCTCACAAGCGGCTTTGGTAATAATCGTTCCCGGGCCAAAGATAAAATGGGTTCCGGCTTTGTAAAGGGCATCGTAATCTTTAACGGGGTTAACTCTTCCGGCTATTATTATTACATCTTCCCTGCCGTAATTTTTTCTTATCGGTCGGTGTCCTCACCGACAGAAACAAAAATATAACATTCGGTTGGTGACGACACCAACCGATAAGTGCTTTAGCCAATCATCCTATCCAAAACCTCACAAGCGGCTTTGGTAATAATCGTTCCCGGGCCAAAGATAAAATGGGTTCCGGCTTTGTAAAGGGCATCGTAATCCTTGGCTGGAATAACTCCTCCGGCAATAATAATCACATCCTCCCGACCGTATTTTTTAAGTTCGTTGATGACTTCGGGTATCAGGGTTTTGTGTCCCCCCGCAAGGCTCGAGATTCCCAAACAATGCACATCGTTTTCTACCGCTTGTTTGGCTACTTCCTGCGGGGTTTGGAACAAAGGCCCGATGTCTACATCAAAACCGAGGTCGGCAAAGGCCGTGGCTATTACTTTAGCACCACGGTCGTGACCGTCCTGCCCCATTTTGGCCACCATAATGCGCGGACGGCGGCCATCCTTTGCGGCAAATTCATCTGATAATTTGCGGGCTTTTATAAAATCTTCATCCATTTGGGCTTCATTCTTAAATACTCCTGAAATGGTTCGTATCGTGGGTTGGTAGCGGCCATACTGTTTTTCCAACGCTAAGGAGATTTCGCCTAAAGTCGCTCGTTTTCGGGCTGCGTCTATGGCCAGTTCCAGTATATTTCCGGTTCCTTCAGTGGCGGCTTTTGTTATGGTATTTAAGGATTCCTCTACCTCAGCCGCATTTCTGTTGGCTTTTAATTTGGTAAGCCGATTGATTTGTTGCTGCCGCACATCATTGTTATCAATCGACAAAATATCCATGGGAGTTTCCTCTTCTAATCGGTATTTGTTTACCCCCACAATGGTATCCTTTCCGCTGTCGATGCGGGCTTGTTTTTTAGCAGCCGCTTCTTCTATTCGCAATTTTGGCAAACCTGTTTCTATAGCTTTTGCCATTCCACCAAGGGCTTCTACTTCCTGTATCAGTTCCCAGGCCTTGTCCACAAGTTTTCCGGTTAAATATTCCACATAATACGAACCGCCCCATGGGTCAACTGCCTTCGTAATATTGGTTTCTCCGGCCAAATAAATTTGAGTATTTCGGGCTATTCGTGCTGAATAATCGGTTGGCAAGGCAATGGCCTCATCCAAGGCATTGGTATGTAAACTTTGAGTTCCACCAAATACGGCAGCCATCGCTTCAATACACGTTCGGGCTATATTATTGTATGGGTCTTGCTCGGTAAGGCTCCAACCCGATGTTTGGCAATGAGTTCGCAAAGCCAAAGACTTATCGCTTTTAGGATTGAATTCCTTTATCAGTTTAGCCCACAACAATCTGCCGGCCCGCATTTTGGCAATTTCCTTATAAATATTCATGCCAATGCCCCAAAAAAAGGAAAGCCTCGGGGCAAAATCATCAATACTCAGCCCTGCTGCCAAACCCGTTCTAACATATTCTATTCCATCGGCTAAAGTATAAGCCAATTCAATATCAGCGGTAGCTCCGGCTTCGTGCATATGGTATCCACTAATACTGATGCTGTTAAATTTTGGCATATTGGCCGATGAATATTTAAAAATATCACCAACCAACCGCATGGAAGGCAAAGGCGGATAAATAAAGGTATTGCGAACCATAAACTCTTTCAAAATATCGTTTTGAATGGTTCCTGATAGTTGTTCCGGTTTCACACCTTGCTCCTCGGCAGCTACAATATAAAATGCCATGATAGGAATAACCGCTCCGTTCATGGTCATGCTCACGCTCATTTTATCCAATGGTATTTGGTCAAAAAGGATTTTCATATCCTCCACCGAATCGATGGCTACTCCTGCCATTCCCACATCACCTGTTACACGGGGATGGTCGCTGTCGTAACCACGATGGGTGGCCAAGTCAAATGCTACAGAAAGCCCCATTTGCCCTGCAGCTAAATTCCTTCGGTAAAATGCATTGGACTCTTCAGCGGTTGAGAACCCTGCATACTGGCGAATGGTCCAGGGCTTTTGAACATACATGCTACCATAAGGTCCACGTAAATACGGTGGTGTTCCGGCCCCAAATTTATCAAACCCAAAATCTTTTATATCTTCATAATTAAAAGAGGACTTTAAATCAAACCCTTCTAATGTTTTGGTGGTTGTGATTTTTTTTGGTTGGGTTTCGTAGTATGTTGGAGTTAAACCTCCTAGGTTTTGAAACCCTTGAAGGTTTTTTAAAAACAATTCCTTCGTTAATTTTTCAATAAAATAACTGCCCTTTGCCGGGTCTATTACCACATCCGTAAAACTTTCTTCTTTTAATAAAAGTTGAATATTTCGAATCATTCGCAAGGCAAAACCCTGTGACTGTTTTTCAATATCGTTTAACCCTTTTACTACAAAAACATTCGCACCGCCTGAAATAGCTGCAAAGGCCATAGTGGTAGCCCTTATTAAATTCTGTTCTGTTTCGGCATTTTCCTTTGATAAATCATGCGTTTCGGCAATTATAAAGGGCTCGCAAAGCGGTAAATTATGATGTTTTAAAAAATGAAACCAGCCTTGTTTTAAGGCTCTTATTTTAGCAATGTTTAAATAGAAATCCGTTCCTAAAGGGAGTCTGAAAAAAATATCATTTACTCCTTGTGGATGATTTTTTCGTTCTTTAATAAACCAATTCAACTGCATTAAAGCCTGTTCTAATTGGTCTTGGTCATTAAGATTTTGCCATGAAGCAATATCAATACACAAATTTTTAAAGCCTGCAATTGGGTTTTGAATCAGGTACAGAATAGCTTTTGTATAATATTCCGGATCGTTAGAAATTTTAAGGGTTATACTTCCACCCGGTGTATGTGCTTTAAAATTTTGAATAGCTTCAATATCAGGAACACCAATGGTAGCATGAATTTTTAAACCTTTCAACGATAAGGGAAGTGGCATACTATCATAGAAAAAATCAACCGACTCTACCCCATTTTTTGTTAGTGCCTCCCAATTTTTGTCTTTTAAATCCATTGGCAGGCATACCTGAAATGGTTCACCATTTTCTATGGAAATGAATTCTTTTTCAAAACCATCTTCGGCAGTTTCGTATGCCGAAACGTCAATACCCGGGAAGGGATTATACGTTAAAAACTTGGAGATATCCTCTCCCTTAGCTATTTTTTGAACCATGGCCAACCATTCGGCTTTGGTTGTTGGAGAAAATTCAGGGAAGTTCATACTATAAATTATTTAAAAGTTTTTTCCAACTCACTTCTTCACTTATTAAGCCGTGAAGCTCGTCTATTTTTATGCGCTTTTGTTCCATGCTGTCACGGTAACGAAGGGTTACGGAACTATCTTGAACACTGTCATAATCAATGGTTACACAAAACGGTGTTCCTATTGCATCCTGACGGCGGTAGCGTTTTCCAATGGTATCCTTTTCTTCGTAAAAACAGTTGAAGTCAAATTTTAAATCATTGTATATTTTCTCTGCTATTTCGGGCAAACCGTCTTTTTTAACTAGCGGTAAAATAGCCACTTTGTATGGGGCCAGCACCGGATTTATTTTAAACACCGTGCGGGTTTCACCATTTTCCAAAACTTCGTCTACCAAATTTTCACACAACTGCAACAAGAATAAACGGTCTAAGCCAATGGACGTTTCCACTACATACGGCACATAATTCTGGTTGGTTTCAGGGTCAAAATATTGAAGCTTTTTACCTGAAAATTCCTGGTGACGGCCCAAATCAAAATCGGTACGGCTGTGGATGCCTTCAACTTCTTTAAACCCAAATGGGAATTTGTATTCAATATCTACAGCCGCATTGGCGTAATGGGCTAATTTTAAATGGTCGTGATACTTTAAATTTTCGGTATTAGTTCCTAAAGCCTTGTGCCACTTCAGTCGGGTGTCTTTCCAATAGGTATACCATTCCATTTCTGTTCCCGGTCTCACAAAAAACTGCATTTCCATTTGCTCAAATTCTTTCATCCGCATAATGAACTGGCGGGCAACAATTTCATTTCTGAAGGCTTTTCCGGTTTGGGCAATTCCAAAAGGAATCTTCATCCTACCGGATTTTTGAACGTTCAAAAAGTTTACAAAAATTCCCTGAGCCGTTTCCGGACGTAAATACAATTCCGATTCGCCATCCGTAGCTGTCATTTGAGTGCTGTACATCAAATTAAACTGACGAACATCGGTCCAGTTTTTTGTACCGCTTATTGGGCAAACGATTTCCAGTTGCTCAATTAAAGCTTTTATTAAATCCAGATTCCCGGTTTCCAATCCTGTTTTAAGGGTATTATCAATCAATGAAATGGACGCATAATATTCCATAATCCTAGGATTGGTATCTGAATAAAGCTTGGCATCGAATGAATCTCCAAATCGTTTTGCAGCTTTCTCAATTTCCTTATCTATTTTATCCTGTATTTTATCCTGATGTTCTTCCAACAATACATCCGCTCTGTAGCGCTTTTTGCTGTCTTTGTTGTCAATCATCGGGTCACTGAATCCGTCAACATGGCCGCTGGCTTTCCAAACCTTGGGTTGCATAAAAATAGCTGAATCCAATCCAACGATATTTTGATGCATTTGCACCATACTTTTCCACCAATATTGACGAAGATTATTTTTAAGTTCTACCCCGTTTTGACCATAGTCATAAACAGCCGCTAAGCCTTCATATATCTCACTTGAAGGGAATATAAAACCATACTCTTTGCAATGGGATATTATCTTCTTGAATTGTTCTTCTGCACTCATTTTTCGTTAGGGCAAAACTAATATTTTAACCCTATATATGTCTTATTTTGTAATTTTGGAACTTTAAACCGAAATGCAACTAATTAAATCCATTCTACTTTTCACTTTTTTTATTCCGTTTCTGGCTTTGGGTCAGTTTGGACCTAAGAAAAAAGTCCTTCAATCAAAAATTGATACTTTGGGAATGACGATTGATAACCAGCAATTTGAGTTAAATTATTTAAAAATGCGGGATTCAGTTGCCTCTGCCGATTTAAAAAGACTAAGCAATGAACTTAAAGATTTAAAACAATACACCATTGATTTAAACACCAACATTGAGAAACTGCGCTTGGAAAATGAAAATTTTTCTAAAGATAATTCAAAGCTTAAAATGCAATACGATGAACTATTGAAGAAAGTAGAGATTCATCAAATCCTGATACGGAATGTAATTGGCGGAGATTCACTGGAATTATTTGAAAAACAAATTGAGGAGGAAATTACCCCTAAATCTACCAATGTGGAAAGTTCCAAAAATTTTAAAGTATTTGCAACAGAGTTCATTTCAATCATTAAAAAAGAAGGGGAGGCAGGGCTTGCAGCCTATCTTGATAATGATAAATCATTTTACTATTTATCAAAACCAGGGTTTATTACTTCGGTGGCCGAAATAAAAGATGTCAATGAACTTACTGAGGAAATTCCATGGAGAGCAGGATTTGAGGCGTTTAAAAAATCTAAATTTTCATTTATTGAAGGTGAAAAACCTGAGATAAACTGCGATATGGCCGATTTTTACAACAAAAAAGGATGCTATGGAGGTATTGAACAGGATTTTAATAAGGTTTCAAAAGCTTTGCTTGGTTTAAAAGAATTTAGTCCAGATGAAGACACAAAACTGGATAGTCAAATTGAAGGAATAAAAAAATCAGAATCATCGGTTGTAGCTTTTATATACAGCACCGACGGAAATCTTGGATTTTATTTTATTAAAGTAGAAGGTATTTGGCAATTGTATTGCCTCGAAATTGAAGACCCTTGCAGCGCCTAATCTTATGAATATTTTATCCCTTATTAGGGCTATACAATTTATCATCATCTTTCCATTTCCGTTTCCAGCGCTTATG
This sequence comes from Chitinophaga pinensis, assembly GCA_945897885.1. Taxonomy (GTDB): domain Bacteria; phylum Bacteroidota; class Bacteroidia; order NS11-12g; family UBA9320; genus JABWCE01. The sequence goes on along the minus strand of CAMDGU010000029.1, from coordinate 19,245 downwards.
CGTCCACAACCAATAGTGCGGATTAGCTAAAATTTGGTTTTCAAGCCAGCGGGTATGGGTTTCTGTTATATAACCTTCGGGGGTTTGTGCCGGATTTTTTTCAAGTAATTTAGCTTCCATCTCATAATAGCCGCGTTTTACTTTGGTAACATAAATATATACCACAGGAAAATTATACTCCTTTGCATATAATTCAGAGCCGAAAAGAACCGCGGTTGGTTGGTTTAAAAACTTAGTCCAATGAACCATTTTGCTATGGGTTGGCGATTGGTCGGTTGCAAAAATAGTAGCAGTCAGTTTTTCTTTGTTGTTTTCAAAACCTGCTTTCACAATCTTTTTTGAAAGCATTTCCATTCCAAAACGTTCCCGGCTTTTTAAAATTTCAGTATTGAAAAATTCATTACTTAATGGCGTATAAATTCCAACAATATGATGCTTTACATACCAGCTAAGTATGGCAGCTCCTGTTTCCCAGTTGTTATAATGCCCGCCAACCAATATCACACTTTTCCCTTCGTTATAAAGTTCATCCAAAACCTCAGGATTTCGCAACTTATTTCTTTGCCGCAACTCAGATTCACCAATGCTGAATAAGCGAACACTTTCTACAATAATATCGCAAAAATGGCTGTAAAACTCTTGCTCAATCTTTGCTATTTCTTCATTCGTTTTTCCGGGAAATGAATTTACAAGATTGGTTCTTACTACCTTTTGGCGGTATTTAAATACTTTGTAAAGCATTACATACATAAAATCTGAAACCCCGTAAAGGATGCCTAAAGGCAGGTAAGATAAGGGTTTTAAAAGGAGATAATATAAAAGACGGCTTGACATATCGGTGTGAAATTAAGGTTTAAAGATTTGAGACAACTGTATCTCTATTTGATTTACTTATTTTTATTAGCCAACTGTCCGCAGGCTGCATCAATATCTTTGCCACGGCTTCTGCGAATATTTACAATCAGTTTTTGTTGTTCTAAAATAGCTGCAAATTTTTCAATCTTTTCGCTTGACGAAGCTTTAAAAGTTGCCATTTCTATAGGATTGTACTCAATCAGGTTTATTTTGCATTTAACTCTTTTTGCAAATTGAGCCAGTTCCAATGCTTCCTGTTCATGGTCATTGGTATCGTTTATTACACAATATTCTAAGGTAACTCGGGTTCCGGTTTTTTCATGGAAATAATTCAATGCTTCCACCAGCATTTCCAAATTATTGGTATCATTAATGGGCATTATCGAACTTCTTCTTACATCATTGGCCGCATGAAGTGATAGAGCTAAATTAAACTTAACGTTTTCATCACCCAGGCGTTTTATCATTTTGGTGATACCTGCGGTGCTAACGGTAATCCGTTGTGGACTCATTCCCAAACCTTCTGGCTTTGTAATATAGTCAATGCCTTTCATCACGTTGGCATAATTAAGCAATGGTTCACCCATTCCCATAAATACTATATTGCTCAAAGGGATGTTGTAATTTTTAACGGCAAGTTGAGCAATCAAAACTACCTGATCATAAATTTCAGCCGCATCCAAATTTCGCTGTCTTTCTAAAAAACCTGTAGCACAAAAGGCACAACTTAAACTGCAACCTACCTGACTGCTTACACAGGCTGTCATTCGGCTTGCTGTGGGTATTAAAACCCCTTCAATGATATTGTCATCCCATAGTTTAAAAGCAACCTTGATAGTACCATCTTTGCTTTTTTGTTGGGTTAATATTTTTACTGCTTTTATTTCAAATCTTTCAATCAGCTTTTCACGCAGTGCTTTTGAAAGATTAGTCATCTCCTCAAAACTAAAGGCAGATTTTTTCCAAAGCCATTCAAAAATTTGCTTGGCTTTAAAAGCGGGTTCACCCAGAGAACTTATTTCTTTTTGAAGTTGCTCTAGCGAGAGGGTTCGAATATCAATTTTAGATTGCAGAACAGGTAAATTATTTGATAACTATCAAAGTAAAAATTAACTTAAAAAATAAAAAGGTAATTTGGTTTAGCCTTTACGCTTTACCTCAACATTTTTAAAGGTTTCTATGATATCACCAATTCTTAAGTCGTTGTAATTTTTTACCTGAATACCGCATTCATAGCCTTTTGATATTTCTTTCATATCATCTTTAAAACGTTTTAATGTTTCAATTTCACCTTCATGAACCACTACGCCATCACGGATAATTCGAAGTTTATTATTCCGTTCAACCTTACCATCCAATACATAAGCTCCTGCTACAGTTCCCACTTTGGTAATTTTAAACACATCACGTACTTCAATATTGGCTGTAATTTCTTCTACATATTCAGGATCAAGCATCCCTTCGATGGCCGCTTTTATTTCCTCAATAGCATGATAAATTACCGAGTATGTTTTTATTTCAATTTCTTCATCCTCAGCTAGTTTTCGAGCACTTTGTGCCGGCCTTACCTGGAATCCAATAATGATTGCATCAGAAGCTGAAGCTAGCAATACATCCGATTCAGTAATCTGACCTACTCCTTTATGAATAACATTTACCTGAACTTCTTCCTTAGATAATTTCAATAAGGAATCGCTCAAGGCTTCTACCGATCCATCCACATCTCCTTTCACAATCAGTTTCAATTCTTTGAACGAACCTACTGCTAATCGTCGTCCTATTTCCTCTAAAGTAATATGCTTAGAAGCTCGTATTCCTTGCTCGCGCTGTAATTGAGTTCTTTTATTTGCTATTTCCTTAGCACTTGATTCATCTTCAAATACGTTAAATATTTCACCGGCTTGTGGTGCTCCCTGAAAACCAAGAACACTTACCGGTGTAGAAGGCCCGGCTGAAGTAATCCGTTGACCTCTTTCATTAAGCAAAGCTCTTACCCTACCATAATGACTTCCGGCTAAAGCAAAATCGCCAACTTTTAACGTTCCTTCCTGAACCAATAAGGTGGCTACAACTCCCTTTCCTTTGTCAAGGTGGGTTTCCATTACCGTACCTTTGGCACGCTTATTCGGATTGGCTTTAAGTTCAAGTATTTCAGCTTCAAGCAATACTTTTTCCAAAAGTTTATCAATATTTAAACCTTTTTTGGCTGATATTTCCTGACTTTGGTACTTACCACCCCACTCCTCTACCAATATATTCATGGCAGATAGTTGTTCTCTTATTTTATCAGCATTTGCTCCGTCTTTATCAATTTTATTATAGGCAAAAATGATTGGAACTTGCGCTGCCTGAGCATGGGCAATAGCCTCCTTTGTTTGAGGCATTACGCTATCATCAGCTGCAATAACAATAATTACAATATCGGTAGTTTTAGCTCCTCTGGCACGCATGGCTGTAAAAGCCTCGTGACCCGGGGTATCCACAAACGTTATGTTTTTTCCATCCGCCATTGTAACCTCGTAGGCAGCAACGTGCTGAGTTATTCCTCCGGCTTCACCTGCAATCACATTGGTACTTCTTATGTAATCCAATAACGACGTTTTTCCATGATCTACGTGTCCCATTATCGTTACAATAGGAGGTCTTTCTGCAAGGTCTTTGGGATCATCTATCTCTTCAACTACATCCTCCTGAACATCTGCCGAAACAAACTCAACTTCATATCCAAAATTTTCTGCCAATAAGGTAATTATCTCACCATCCAATCTTTGGTTGATAGAAATCATAATACCTAAAGAAAAACAAACGGTAATAATTTCATTTACCTTAACGTTCATTAAAGAGGCCAATTCATTAGCGGTTACATACTCTGTAACTTGTATAATCTTGCTCTGAATTTCACGTCTAACTACTTGTTCTTCCTTGTGGGCTAAAAATTTACTCTTGCGATCTTTTCTGGCTTGTTGTCTTATTTTTCCGCCTTGTGCATTATTTTTTTGAGTACCAATTTTAGCAAAGGTTTGCTTCATTTGCTCCTGAACTTGCTTGCCGCTAACCTCATCTTTTTTGGGTCTTACGCCTGGAGCAGTTCCGGGTTTGCTATCCGTTCTTAAATCCGGTTTTTTTACAAACTGATTTCCAACCGCTTTGGTATCAATTTTCTCAGCGGTTAATTTACGTTTGCGCTTTTTCTTTTGTGCATCTTCATTAACCACCTTTTTTCTAACAATAGGATCGGGTATAACAATTTTACCCATTACAGATAAACCCTTTAATTTAGGGGCGTTTGCTTTTATTACCTTATCTTCATCCTCTGTATCTTCGATGGTTTCAGCTTCTACTTCATTGGGTTCTGCCTCAGTTATTAAAGTATTTTCAATACTAGGTTTGGTTTCTACTATAACCGGTTCTTCATTTATTTCTTTCGCTTCTTTTATTATTTCAGGAATAACCTCTTTTGCTATTTCAGGTTTTATTTCTTCCTTAACAACAGGTTTCTCCTCACTGATTATTTCAGGTTTTTCTTCCTTAATTATAGCAGGTTCGGCAGGTTTTGATTTTTTAGATAAATCAATTTTGCCCATTATTTTAAGACCTTCAACTTTTGGTCTTTCAATAATTGGTTCAATAAGTTTTTCATCTTTGGTTTCAGAAATTGGCTCTTGAGGTTTTTCCTCTTTGCTTGAAATAGGTTTTTTTGTAGATCCTAAATCCTTTACAAAAAAAGTATCTTCTTCTACGTCTTCAGCAGGGGGTTTTGGTTTTGATGGCGCTGTTTCAAGGACTTGTTCCCTGTCGCGTTTCATCTGAACTTCAATCGTTTTCGACTGATCTTTTGTCTTTTTATCAGATTGAAAATCCTTCACAAGGATTTCGTAAGTGCTCTGATCAAGTTTAGATGTGGGTTTGGTATCTTCTAATATAACACCTTTTTTTTGCAAGTGTTCTACTAAGGTGTGCACACCTACCCCAAGCTCTCCGGCTACTTTGGCTAACCTGTATGATTTTTCTTCTGGCATCTTCTGTTCTGTCCCTTTTTAATATTCTTATTTTTAAAAACTTGCAGAAGGACGCATTTCCTTATATGGCCATAGTCCTTCTGTTTAATTTATTCGCTTTCATAATCTCATTTTGGTTTTTGAGTTTTGGTTTCAGTTATTGAATAATAATCAAATCCTTATCCATTAACTAAACTCAGCTTCCAGTATTTTTTTAATCTCAACGATGGTTTCTTCTTCCAATTCGGTTCTGCGAACTAAATCTTCATTAGATATTGCTAATACGCTTTTTGCAGTATCCAAACCTATTCCTTTCAATTCTTCAATAATCCATTCGTCTATTTCGTCGTTAAATTCTTCAAGATCTACATCGTATTCCTCCTCTGAATCTTCACGATAAACGTCTATTTCATAACCGGCAAGTTTACCTGCCAATTTAATATTAAATCCACCTTTACCAATAGCTAATGAAACCTGATCAGACGGTAAATAAACGGCTACACGTTTGGTTGTTTCATCTATGTTGATAGAAGAAACTTTTGCAGGATTTAAAGCACGGGTAATAAATAATTGAGTGTTGGTTGTGTAGTTTATTACGTCAATATTTTCGTTGCGCAATTCTCTTACGATGCCATGAATACGTGAACCTTTCATACCAACACACGCTCCAACCGGATCAATTCTGTCATCATAACTTTCTACCGCCACTTTTGCTCTTTCACCCGGCTCACGAACCACTTTTTTAATGGTGATTAAACCATCCAATATTTCAGGAACTTCCAATTCAAATAGTCGTTCAAGGAAAATTGGAGCTGTACGTGATAAAATGATTTTTGGCAACGCATTATTCATTTCCACACGCAATACTATGGCTTTTAAGGTATCTCCCTTTTTGTAAAAATCGCGTGGTATCATTTCGCCTTTAGGAAGTATTAACTCATTGCCTTCGTCGTCCAATACCATTAATTCCTTTTTCCAGATTTGGTAAACCTCGCCTGTCACTATTTCACCTACTCGGTCTTTGTATTTTTTATAAACCTCATCTTTTTCAAGTTCTAATATTCTTGAAATAAGGGTTTGACGAGCTGCCAAGATGGACCTGCGTCCAAAAGCCTCCATCGTAACCTCTTCATAGGTTTCTTCATTTAATTCAAAATCGGGCTCCATTTTACGAGCATCTGATAATGAAATTTCAGAAATATCACTTTCCACTTCTCCTTCATCCACAATAAGGCGTCGTTGGTATATTTCCACATCCCCCGTTTTGTCGTTTACAATTACATCAAAGTTACTATCATCTCCATAGCGTCTTTTTAGCATACTTCTAAACACATCTTCCATAACGCGAATCATGGTGGCACGGTCAATGTTCTTAAATTCCTTGAACTCCGAAAACGATTCAACTAATCCAATTCCTAAACTCATCTCTTTTATTCTTTATTTAAATGATATTATAACGTTTGATTCTTTTATATTCTTAAATTCTATATCAACATCCAACGTTTCCTTTTTTGAAACTTGGGAAGCAATAGAAATTTTCCCATCGTCAACTGTTTTTAAAATCCCTGTGAACTTTTGTTCGTCCAAAGTTTCAATTTCCAATTCACGACCGATGTGTTTGTAATATTGTTTTGGTAATTTCAATGGCCGGTCAGCACCTGGTGAGGAGACTTCAAATGTAAAATAATCATCCTCATCAAAGCTCAAATCTTCATCTATTTGCTTTGAAATGTAACGACTAATCATTGCACATCTTTTTATAGTTATCCCTTCCAATCCATCAACCAAAACTCTATATTTCGTTGAACCCGGTTTATTTTCAATATCTACTAAAAATTCATCAGACCCTTCAAGGAAATCCGTAGACCATTGTTTTAATTTAGATATTAGATTAACCATATTTCAACAAAAAAGGGGAATCTATCCCCTCTTTAACATCCTCTATTTCGGTGCAAATATAGCCTTTTATTTAGTTTTAACAAAAAGAGTAACGGCTATTTGCTGAAATTATCTGGATTCTATTTACTTTTAATTAAACCACGTTATCTATTTTTAATTTTTTTCCATTAAAAAAAATCTCATCGTTTATTTTTTTTCCAAAAATACTTTTTGCCAAGGGTGATTCTTTAGAAATAACAATTACCATCATATCCGATATTACCAATTTCCCTAATCCCGTTGCTATGAAATATAATGTATTTCCTATTTCAATTAATGACCCGGTTTTTATAAATTCTGAGGATTCAAGTTTTATTTTATCAAGCTTTTGAAGTTCATTCTTAGCCTCTAGCAATTGCCTGGCATACATATCTCTATCGCGATGGCCCATAGCTCTTGAGGTTTCATATTTGTCACCGGCACTACTTTTTTCTTCTCCGTTAGCCGCTTCTTGGGCGGCTTGCATTGCACTATTTGCATTCTCTAGCCTTTCATTAAGTACTTTTTTGCAATCATTAAGTAGTGTTTCTTTAAAATTTAGAGTCAATAACATTAGTGCAATATTAGTTTTATGACTTTGTGATATCTAAACAAAAACAAAAAGCGGGGAAAATGGTTTAACTCTATACTTATTATTTACGTGCTTTTTAGGATTATATAAATATCAACCATACATTTGGGCTACTTAAATTTTCCATTGAAAAAGGGACTTCTTTTTTTGTTACTCGTTTCCAGTCTCTGGTCTTCAGCTTCTCACATAGTTGGAGGTGAAATAACCTATAAATATGTGTCAAAAGCCTCAAATGGCGATATTACTTATGCGGTAAGACTTTCTCTTTTTTTAGATTGTAAGGATGGTAAAACACAATCAATTTTAGACGATGCTACCGCATTAATTAATGTATTTAATGCCAAGTCAGGAAGTCTTTTAAAGAATTTGTGCAAAGAAGTTTCACGCCAAAGCCCGATAAGAGTTTCAGCCAATGCCTATAAATGCATCAAAAATTCACCCGATGTATGTGTTGATTTGTATATATATGATGTGAACTTGGTGTTACCAAAATTATCAAATGGATATATTATTTCATTTGAACGCTGCTGCCGCAATGTTATAATCGAAAATATTAATTCACCCGGCTCAACTGGTGCCACATATTGGACCGAAATAAAACCTGAATCAACCATTGGGGTAAATAGCAGCCCGGTATTTAAATCCAGACCGCCAATATTTTTATGCCTCAATGCACCTTTTACTTTTGACCACTCTGCTACGGATAGCGATGGAGATTCCTTAGTATATGAATTATATACTCCCTATTATGGAGCCTCTAATGGTAGGCCAAGACCTGATTTTGGCGATATCAGACAGGGCACTCCCGTTTTTCCGCTTAGTGGCAATAGATTGGTTAGATGGATTTCACCTTACAGTCAGGCTGACGAAATGGGTGGTAATCCACTGTTGGAAATAGATGAATTAACCGGTAGATTAACCGTTACTCCAACTCAAAGTGGACAATTTGTAGTGGGGATAAAAGTGAAAGAATATCGAAATGGTGTTTTAATTGGTGAAACCAAACGTGATTACCAATTTAACGCTGCAAATTGTGTTTTTGAGGTAGTATCTGTATTCTCCACAGCCAAAACAAATTGTACTAATACAAATGCCTATTTTGCAAATCAAAGCAGTGGTGCTATAAGGTACCATTGGGACTTTGGGGTTTCTGGAATAAATTCAGACACCAGTAACAAAACATCCCCAACATACTCCTACAGCAAAGCAGGAACCTATAAGGTTACATTAATTGCTATAAACACGGTATGCATCGATACCTTCGATTACATTATTACCATTAAAGATAATATAAAGGTAAATTTGGGTAGGGATACTATTTTTTGCCAATCGGCCTCTTTAAAATTAGATGCAGGAAATGCCGGAAGTCAATTTGGTTGGAACTCCGGTCAAACAACTCAAACTATTACAGTAAATAAAACCGGGACTTATATAGCTACTGTTATTAGTAACCCATGTGTAGCAAAAGATACCATCTCAGTAATTTTTGATGAGTCGGTCTTTAATGCCGGAAAAGATACTATTCAATGCAATAAAACGTTTGTTCCAATAACTTTTTCCATTCCTAATATTTACAAATCATACTTATGGAACAATACTACCAAATCAAACTCAGTCAATATTGCAAAAGAGGGCAAATATTGGGTAACAATTACTAATCAGAACAATTGTAAACGAACGGATACCATTGAAGCTATTTTTGTAAAACCTCCAGAGATAAACCTGTTGGATACTGCAGTTTGTATTGGGTTTAAAGCTGCATTTGATGCAAAAATTTCGAATTACAACTATCTGTGGAATACGGGTGAAACTACCAAGCAAATAAGCACATCCACTCCCGGGGCATATTGGGTAAATATTAATAACGGCCTTTGTTATGCTAGTGATACTGCTATTCTATCAAATTTTGACCCTGACATTGAGATTGGTAACGACACCTCTTTTTGTGGGCCATTTCATTTTAAAATAAAAACGAATAAACCTTTTAAAAGCTATTATTGGAATAATGGCAGTTACAGCGGAGAAACCTCTTATACCATTCCCGGAAAAATTAAAGTAACTATTAAAAGTGATGAAGGATGCTTTGAATCAGATAGTATTATGATTATTAATTATCCGGAAAATATCAGCTCTATCATTGGAGATACGGTGGCATGTACCTCCTCTATTTTAGATTTAACGGCTTCTGAGAATGTTTCTTACTTATGGAATACGGGGGGTTTTGGTAAAACTATAAAGATACAAGAAGGTGGCATATACAATGTAATTGTTACCGACACTAATGGTTGTCTGGATACTGTTTATCATAAAGTAACTAAAAACCCTAATGCGTTGCCAAATGCTATTTTTGTGCCTAATGCCTTTACGCCCAATGGAGATGAACTTAATGAATTATTTCCTGATAATAAATTTCAAGATATTAAGTCATACTATAACCTTTTGATCTTTAACCGATGGGGAGAAAAGTTATTTGAAGCCAATTCGCCTAGTGAAAATTGGGATGGTATTGTAAATGGAGCGATGAGCCAAGCCGGGGCTTACATTTATACATTAAATTACATTGGTTGTGATAATCAAAGGCATAGTATTAATGGTGAATTTAACTTAATAAATTAGGGTTCCTAGTTTATTATTAAACGCTCCACTCCAACTTTATGGTTGGCTTCTACCTTGATAATATACATTCCCGACTTAAGATTTTCACTAATTTCCATTTCACTTTCCCCTTCCATATTTTTTTGAAATACCTGTTTACCATCCACACTAAAAATAGTAAGCTTTCCCTTGGCCAATTCTGAACTTACCTTTACTGTAAATTTTTGGGTTGCAGGATTTGGAGAAATTAAAATTGACTGTTTTGAAATAGGCTTTATTCCTGAAAAATCAAACAACACATCCTGACTGGTACTATCAGTACAACCACTCGTAATGTTTTTTACAATAAGTTTTATGTTGTATGTTCCATATACTGCATACTTATGTGTTACATATTTACTTGTGTAGGTATTGCCATCACCCATTTTCCATTTATACGTTACTCCACTTGTTAAGGAAGGAACCAAACTAATTTTATGCCCAGTTATTAAATTATAATTATAACCTGCCACAGGTAAAGGCAATACTTCAGCTAATACTGAATTTATAGGACTTTTGCATCCATTCTTCTCAACTGTAAAATAGTAATTTGTAGAAACCAACAACTTAGGGGTGGTATATGCCGCACTGGTAGTAAGTATCTTAGTAGCTGCTTCATCCTCAAACCATTTAACAACATTAGTGCCTGCAGTAACCTTTAAAGTAACTTTAGCATTTCCACATACAATCGGTGCATCAATTTTTGTTATCGAATCGTATGCATTTATTTTGATATTTACTAAACTCCTTGTTGGATTTATACACCCATTAGCTTCAGCCTCTGCATATAAATTTTTTGTTTTAGCAGTGTAATATCTTATAACAGATCCTTTGTCTATTGCAGTTCCACCAGTAACTGAACCATACCAGTTTACAGTTCCAATATTTGAAAGAATTGCTCCTACCTGAGCCGTATCGCCTTTACATCTTTCATCATTAATAACTTGGGAAAACGAAGGATAATCACTGACAGTTATTTTAATACCTAAACGAGAACTGGCGCATGTTGATTTTTGTGCCTCTACATAAATTGTAGATATCCCTGTGCCCGTAGGCGTAAACGAAAATGTTTTTCCTCCTTTTATGCTCGTTCCTCCGCTTGGCACATTATACCATCTTAATGAATCATTAGCTTTACTAAAAGCTTTCAATATAGCTTTGCCAATAGGACGTAAGCAAATGATGGTATCATTAGAAACTATTGGTTCCTCTGGGGCAAAACTATTGTCGACATAGGCAGTAACTGTCTTAAAATATGGGCTATAACACCCATTATTATTAGCTCTCACGAAAAAAGTTTCGTCCTTTGATAAACTGCCGGTTTGATAAACATTACCTGTATAAAATGGTAAAAATGTGCTGTCTTTGTGCCACTCGGTATTACCAATACTGCTCTTTGCCTCAAGATTTGCTTTTGCATTTAAACAAATACTATCATCACTTACTTGAGGGTGACTTGGGTAATCATTTAATGTGACAATGAGTTTTGTAAACCCACTTTCGCAAGCATAATTGTAGGCTTTGATATAAAAGGTGTCATTCTTTTGTATTTTTCCAAGATTATAATTTCCTCCGGTATGCACCGAACTGCCTGCAGGATTTCTGAACCATTTAATTATAGTACCTGTATCCGATTCTACTTTTATATCAGCTACATCACCTCGGCAAATGTTAATATTACTTATTGCTACAGGATTTTTCGGTCTGAAATAAAGAATTTTCTCAGTGGTATCGATACATGGGTTATTGCCACGATATTGATATAAAGTTGTTATTAATCGTATTTTAAAATTCCCTTTGCCATTGTATTTGTAAATTCCATTTGTCGAATTATAATCCCAAGGCATTTCGCCATAATTCCATCTGTGTGTGTATTGGTCAATATTATAAAATGCATATAAACTATAAAAATCACTACCCGATACATTATTCAAATTATCGTTTTTAAAACGGGCCGAATCTTTAAAATCAAAACAATCAGGTACCTTAAAATCGGTGCCAAACTTATAGCTGACATGCGGATAAAATTGCATATCGCCATCAAGAGTTACTCCACCAATATTTAAACTCAAGCCTCTATACCACTTACCACTTACCGAGCCACAAAGCAAATTGGCTCTATCCCCGTCTTTAGCACTCCAGCTATTGGCTACCAATCCTGCACTTAGCGATGAACTGTCTGATTCAACAGTAAGTATATAGGGATAATTTACGGTAATAGGAGATTTAAAAGTAGCCCTCTTTTCAAGCTTTGTTAATACTCCGCCTCCAAAGGTTGAATCTACTGTAATAGTATCACTTCTTAAAGGGCTGCCGCTTGGCAATGAATCGGTGCCTGCTTTATAAATATTACAGATTAGTCTAATTGTTTTGTCTGTTGGAGGTGTGGCCACTGCCCATGCATAAAATGTAAAACCATAAACTGTTATATCTTGCGGAGCACCATAAATTTGGCCTAAAGAATAATTCTTCCGAATACTTATAGTATTAAATGCCGATGCTTTTCTTCTTGCATATTCAATTGTATCATTACCGCACTTTTTAGGATTAGATGCTGATTTTTTAGACAATCTTGGGTCTGAATATTTTTGAAGATTATCAATAATTTTAACCTTAACTTCGGTGAGTTGACCAAAACTGCTAAACGAAAAGGCACAAAATATTAAACAAACAGAGTATAAACGATTCATATTGGTATTTTTTTATAAAAAAAAGGTAAAAAAACCTAAAAACCAAATAATGGAAAAATTATGACAGGTTTATTTATAGCAATAGTGCAAGCCTTGCGCGTCTATAGGGTTATAATCTTATTGAAAATATCCTTTGCAATTAATTCAGGCTCACGGTTGCCATCAGTTCTAAAAACCTTTTCGTCCTCTTTTAAAATTTCAAATGCTTCCAGATATTTATTTCTTACTGCAGTAAGATTTTCTAAGGTTTCATATAGTTCCGTGCTTTCTCTGTTTTTAATTATTCTGTCCATGCTCACTTCAGGCAAAATATCAATATAAATGGTAATATCAGGACGAAGTAACTCAGAACAAGGTTTATTCATATCAATTACCCAATTCATAGGCATATGAACGCTATGATATGCATAGGATGAAAAATAATATCTATCAGTAATAACTGTATAACCTTCTTCCATTTTTTTTAAAAGTCCATCGGCTCTATTAAGAATATGATTAAAACGATCAGCCAAAAACAGTGCAGCAATGGTTCCCTGATCTGCTTCTGTTTTACCCGAAAAAATATTCCGTATCATCACCCCCATTTCGCTTTTTGTAGGTTCAAAGGTGGTGTAAACCTTATGCCCTGATTGACTAAGGCTTTCAGACAAAAGCTTTACCTGAGTGCTTTTACCGCTACCATCAATTCCTTCCAGGGCTATAAAGAGATTTTTTTTCATTGGTTAATTGGCAAACTACCTTTTAAAATTATTTGGGTTTAATTTCTAAATTTTTATTGTCATTGGATTCAGGTTTCACAGCTTTTGTATCAGTAGTTTCCTTTCCTTCCGTTTCATTCTTTTTCTCTTCTGCTATTTTTCGATTTAAATCTTCTTTTTGTTTTTGGTATCTCCTTAACTCGGGATTAGGTTCTTGTGGAGGCCTTCCGCTACCCGGAGCACTTCCACTCCCTTTTCCTTCATTAAAGGATGGTCTTGGGGGAGGTATTAATAACTTTTTTCTCGGAGTATCAACCAAAGTATCCTTTTTTGAAGGAGTGTTATTGCTTGTGATTGTGTCGGCAACTGGAGCTTTTGTAATTGCTGTATCGCTAAATTCCTTAATTCCATCTTGCCCATTATTACAATTCTTAAAAAGAATAGAAAAAATAATCAACCAAACTCCATTTGTTACTTGCCTTAGCGTCATTCTTTAAAATACCTCTGCAAAGTAAATAAATAAAGGCATCGAATGGATGCCTTTATTAGTACGAGAGTGTAATTTCAACTTTTAAATTACTCTCTCATACTGAAAAACCTTATTTTTAAATTCTATTTCTACTCAAATAAAATATATTTTATCATATAGCCTTCATTAGATTCAATTCTAATCAAGTATAAGGCAGCCGGTACATTTACTTCAAAATTTTCATTCTTCAATTTATCTGCGTTCCAAACCTTCAGGGGCTCGCCTATACTATTAACCAAAGTAATTTTTACCTGATGCAACGTCAGGTTTGATTGAATTATAAAATTCCCTTTTGACGGAATTGGTGAAATAGAGACATCATTCCAATTTAATTCCTTTATTCCGGCCAAACTAAAATTAAAGCAATTAGAGGTATCAATACATGTATTTTCTGTAACAGCCAAAGCATACAAACCCGCCTTGGAAGGTGTAAAACTTTTGTTCGTTTCTCCTGCAATTGTAGCATAATTATTATTGCAATCGAGCCATCGGTAATTGACTCCGCTTACCGAAGACACCGCAGTTAGAGTATTGCCAGTTCTTGTGTAATTGGTATTTGCCCGAGTAATATTAACATTTATAGTATACTGTATACTATCGCACCCATTCTTTGATTTTATCACATCATTTACCACGCTGCTCGAGGTTACTATTTTTGTTCCTGAGGGAACCTTATAGCTTCTGCACTCTGAAATATTTAGCGTTTGCTTTGATGGCGACAATAGGGTTAAATTAATGGTAATAAAACTATCGCAGTTGTTTTGGTTTAAACCAAAAAGTGTATCATAATAAGTACCTGAAACAGTCCAATTATATTTTTTAGACGGGCTCTTATACCCAGAACATGATATGGCATTTATAATACCATACGTTGAACTTGAAAGAACAGTGTATTCAATAATACTATCACAACTAACTTTATTTGTTATTGTATCATAATACACACCGGGTTTATTAAATATTAATGTTGGATTTGTAGGACATATTACGAATACACATATTTTAAGGGATACTTTGGCAAAACTTGATTTGCGTATATTTACTGTATGTTCAATCAAGCTATCACACCCTCTGTAGTTTTTTAATGTGTCGACATAAACACCACTATTGGTAACCGTTTTTCCATTCCCTAATTTAACAAAATTACAAGCATCGTAGCTAAGATTAGTCTTTGATTTTTTATAAATAGTAACGAAGAACGAAATAACACTGTCACATCCTACAGAATTAAAAATGGTTGTTGTGTACTTTCCTGAAAACTTATAAAATTTCTTAGTAATGGGATTTCTAACTGAATCGCACCCCGAAATATAAACAGATGCTGCGGTTGCCTTTAAAATGTTAACTTTTATGGTCATTACTGAATCACAACCTCGGTATGATACAATGGTATCTTGATAATCTCCCGATACAGTTACGATTCTTTTTTTAGAAGGCAGGAGATATTTCACACAACTTGAAACTGAATATTTACTATAAACAGCTGTGTCGCAATAACTTCTGCCTAATACAAAATTAGAGGTTGAATCTTTCATCTTAAAATTGGTTGGCACACCATTAATTTTATTGCCTGTATTGTCTGCAATCTTGGTAACACTTGTATTGTTGCCGTATGGAGTTCCATCTTCGTAACTGTATTGCAGTACTAAACCAGATTTACTTGATGGATACTTCTTATATGTCCCCTCCTTAATCTCAGCTGCGCTTCTTTCATAATCCCAAATTCTAGTTTCTTCTAATATTCCTCCAAATCCGGTCTGTGGGTCTGCAATCCACACGTCCGATGTGCTTGATCCATACGTAATAGCAAAAGATGAATAGGAGGCAGAATCTGTAACCTTACCATCAATATACAATTTTAATTTTGTACCATTAAACGTGGCTGCAATATGATGCCATTTTTTTGCCGATATAGTACCTGCACTTGTTAATGTTACAGCGGAGGTTCCATCCAACAGGGATACGTAAACTTGCTGTGTATTACCCGTACCAAACCTGTAAGATTTTTGTTGATTCCATATGATAGGTGCACAATCCGCACATGGAGAGGTACTAAAATCGGTTACATACAGCCACGTTTCAAGTGTAATATTGCTTGGACCGTTCAATTTTGCAGTTCCGGTAATCAAAATGTAATCATCTACGCCATCAAAGTCTAAAGCTCCCCTCTGAGCCAGACTGCACTTAGCTGCCAGTAGCAAACAAAACACTGTAAATAGTTTTTTCATGTATTTTAAGATTAAATAGGTCAAACGAAACTATATAAGAGATTCCTAAAAAACAACTAATTTAATAAATACTATAAAATTCAGAAAAAAGGGTTGCAGATTTTAAAGTTCTGCAACCCATGATATCATTGGCCGGGGCTACAAGGTTAGACCATGCAACCACGCGCCGCGCATACCAAGCAAACAAATAGTAAAGTGAGCTTTGAAAGAACGTGAAAGGATTTTTCAGCCCGCACAAATAAAATTGAAATTTTGACAGCCACCCAATTACCAAAGCACCTATCAAACTTTCTTGATACATCGTTACCAAATCTAAATTATTACTTTTGAAAAGTAAAACGAGTTTATCAATTGAAGTTAATTTATACAAAAAAATAAAGTTTGCTCCATCAATCCCTAACTAATATTGCACTGTTGCTAATAACCATCCTATAATACTTTGAAAATAGAATACCTAACTGAGTGCCTTGCTTGCAATTCAACCGATTTTAAGGCCTTTGAGCAAACCATTGCCATGATGCATCAAAATTTACCGGCAAAATATAATTTTGATAGGTGCAATGCCTGTGGTTTGGTTTTTTTGAACCCACGTGCGGCTGAAACCGAACTTGGGCAATTTTATACCGCCTCTTATTTACCCTACCGGGTGGAAGAAGCATGGGGAAAATATGCCTCATTTGTGAAACAAGACCAACAAAAAATTGACAAAGCAAGAGTGGAGCGACTTATTAAGCAAAGCAACCTTAATACCCAAAGCAGGATACTGGATATTGGATGTGGCAAGCCTACTTTTTTGGCTAGCTTGCGCAATAGGATACAAGCAACTCTTATTGGGCTGGATTTTAGTGATGAAGGCTGGAAAAATGACCGCGATTCATACCACAACATCGACCTTAGGACCGGAGAAATTGCAGACTTGGGCAACGAAAAACCTATGGATATTATTACCATGTGGCATTACTTGGAACATGATTACAACCCCCAACAACATCTCAAGCAATTACTTACCTATTCGCATGTGCAAACGCGCTTAATTATTGAAGTCCCAAATTTTGACAGTTACACCCGTAAGAAATTTGGGAAACATTGGTCGGGTTACCACACTCCCCGTCATACGGCACTTTATTCGCCCAAAAACATGGAATTGATGCTAAAAAATAGCGGTTGGCACGTTGACCAAATTTTAACCTATGGCACCCTGCATCCTTACACACTTCATTGGATGAGCCGCATGGAAAAAAAGAGAATTAACTGGTCGGCTTCCATGGAGCCCCGGTTTATAGGTTATGTAATTGGTATGGTATTAAATGCGCCCCTTTACCTGTTTCAAAAATACGTTTCAATGGGATTTATGACAATAATTGCCCGACCAATTTAGTTAAATTAGCTTTTGAAGTAAGGAGCCAATAAGTCTTTACCTTCCCACTTACCCATGGTTTTGTAGGGCTGAAACCGTGTAAACATTTCTTCTTTGTACCAATTTATTTGATGTGTTTTTTTGATCGCTTCGCGATGTTCTATACTGTTGTAAGCATAATTTTTCAAGGCGTCTAAGTTTTCCCAAACACTAAAAGTAGCCATTTGAACAATTGGCACTTCCCCCACTCCTTTGGTATAAATAAGCCCTTCGCAACCTCGTTGTATTGGCCGTTGAGATATAGGCACAAAACGCCAAAATTTTAATACTTTATTTGGTTTAATAGTGGCTCGCGTTATTACAGCCATCAACGGATTGTTTGCATCCAACTCTGATGAAGGTGTAAAAGGATTTCCTCCAGACCAAAGACCCTTAGTTTGCATGGGTTTCATAAAAATGGTCCATTGCTCTGAAGACTTTTTTTGATATCTTTTATAGATTGCTGAATGACTAAAAAAATCATTGGCAGCTTGCTCATTATCCCATACGCCTAGTAAGGCATAAACGCCCCAATCTGGAAATAGGCTAAAACCAATGTCTCTGCCACTGCCCATTAGTTTATAAAAAACGAGTCCCGGACTTTTTGCAATAAAAAAATGAGCAAATTGCATTTGACCAAAAGCCCACAGTTTGGATTTTAAGGTTGGAAATCGAAAGAATGTAAGCGTAGTAATTGATACCATTTTTTTGTAAAGTTAGCCAATAAGGCCATCGCCCTTATTATTAAAAGGTGAAGCTTACCCAATGCTTAGGTTAACATAAAACATAACAAATAGTTACAAATGATTGTTTGTTATTATGGAATTGCTGCTTTGAAAACAGCTGGAAAGGATAGCCTGAAGGCGGAAGAAAAATTTAAATCAATTGTAAATAATACTATTTAAAAGCATATAAAATTGGCATTATTACTATTTTTAAACGCATATGTAATGGCATATCATTTAACTTCGAATATTGAGACGAGAAGGTAGCGGGAATGATGTTTAAAAGAAAAACAACATGGTTTTGGGATAAGCGAAAATCGGGCGAACTTCCATTTTCAAAAGTTCAGGTCAAGAATTACAATAAAAGGACCGACATACTAAAAATGTTCGACGATAATTATACGAATAAAGAAACTAAATCATAATTATGACTAATCTATATAAACCGGCAATTTTACAATTGAAAGAATATGGTATTGAGATTAATGACTCAAATTTTCAATAGTTTTTAACAGCAAAAAAGTGTTGTTTATTACCCATGTATTTCCATAAGGAATATTCAAAATGGTATGTAAATGTTGAAGGACTTGAGAGTTTTATAAGTTATACTAAGAAGCAATTGAAAACAGATTATCAAGGTGATGAACTCATTCTGCTTGGGCAAATTAGTAATGAACTGGATCCCGATGGTCCTTTCAACTACCCTGAAATTGAGGGTCTTTGCAAAATAGGAACATTACAATACATTATTAATAAAAGTGGAATCTATAAACGCAAAAAACAAATTTATTAAGAAAGTTATTGGTCTTTAAAATCTTTTCAGGAATCAACCTGTGTAAGCTTCCCCAAAAATAGTACAATTTAAAAGTAGACAAGAAAATAGTAATTTTAAATTGTAAAAAAATGAAACGAAGTAAGTTCACCCCATCAAAGATTTCTGCGATACTCAAGGAGTTTGACGCAGGCAAAAAAGTTGAAGAAAT
>CAMDGU010000028.1 GCA_945897885.1 Chitinophaga pinensis | reverse complement strand
TTAAACTTATTTTAATCAACCATTTTAAAAACTACTTATTATTGCCTTACTAATTATTAGAAACTTGCCGCTTTTGATTTTGTGTAAAATATATAATAAGTATAGTATCAGAAAGCCGCCACGTCAGCCATCCACCACTCAGGCCCACTAGGGCGAGACGGTGGCTGGGAAGTTTACAATGTTGAGACTCGGGAGGGAAGATAAAGACCACACCATACCTATAAGAAATGTGAAAGTTCATTACAAAATTACCAACGGCTCACACATGATGGCCCTAAATTGCGGCGAGGGAATTAATAGATTAATCTTAACTATTTTAAATACTAACTAATACTGTATATCATTTTATAATGCTGTATCCCAGCCTCCTCAAACTGAGGCCCTGTCGGTTTAAAACCGGCTTTGGCATACAATGGCATGGCATCTACTTGAGCATGTAGATAAATGGTTTTATTAAATGGTTTTACATCATCAAGTAATCGGTTTACCAAAGCCAAAGCTATTCCCTTTTTTCGGTACTCGGCCAACACAGCAAAGCGTTCCAGTTTCATTCCCTTATCCGTTTGTCGGTAGCGAGCTGTAGCAGCGGGCTCTCCGTCATAATATGCTAAATAATGCTGACAAATTTCTTCATTTTCATACTCCAACTCCGGCGGACAATCCTGCTCTATAACAAATACATGTCGCCTTATTTCAAAGGCTTTTTCAATAAATGAAGTCTCCCCAAAAGTAAACCGTATAATTTCTAGTGACATAAGTTTCAATATTAAAACAATTTGCACTATTCAAAGCTAATAAAATCATCAAATAAGTAGCCCTAAAATCAGGATTGGTATTTTTTTTAATTTAATGTAAGTTTGCCATCCGTTTATTCTCAAATAGAAATGAATATATCAAAAATTTCTGAGCTCTTAGGCTCCTCTGCCGATTCTCTTTTAAATCATACAAGTAAAACCTTTAGCAAAGAGTCTCTTCATTTGCCAAATCCAAACTATTACATGGATTCATTTGGTATGAGCAATCGCAACCCTCAGGTATTGCGTAGTCTTGGGCAAATATTTAATTCAGGCCGTTTGGCCAATACGGGTTATGTTTCTATTTTGCCGGTAGATCAAGGAATAGAGCATAGTGCCGGTGCCTCTTTTGCACCAAACCCTGCCTTTTTTGACCCTGAAAATATTGTAAAATTAGCCATTGAAGGAGGTTGTAATGCGGTAGCTTCTACCTTTGGGGTTTTAGCTTCTTGCTCTCGCAAGTATGCTCATAAAATTCCGTTTGTAGTAAAACTAAATCACAATGAATTTTTATCCTACCCAAACAGATACAACCAAATAATGTTTGGCAGCGTGGATGAAGCCTGGAATTTAGGCGCCGTGGCTGTAGGTGCTACCATTTATTTTGGTTCACCTGAAAGCGACCGTCAAATAATAGAAGTAGCACAAGCTTTTGAAAGAGCCCATGAACTGGGAATGGCAACCATTCTTTGGTGCTATTTAAGAAACAATGGTTTCAAAAAAGATGGCATTGATTATCACAACAGCACTGATTTAAGCAGTCAGGCCAATCACATAGGAGTTACTATTCAGGCTGATATTATTAAACAAAAAATGCCTGAAAATAATGGAGGATATACGGCCATTCATTTTGGCAAAACCCATCCTAAGGTTTATAGCGAACTTACAACGGATAATCCAATTGACCTTTGCCGCTATCAGGTAGCTAATTGTTACATGGGCAAAGTAGGTTTGATTAATTCAGGTGGCGAAAGCAAAGGAGCTACCGATTTAAGTGATGCTGTAAAAACAGCCGTTATCAACAAAAGAGCCGGAGGTTGTGGTTTAATTTCGGGTCGTAAGGCATTTCAAAAACCAATGAACGAGGGAGTAGCTTTATTAAATGCTATTCAGGATGTTTATTTATCAAAAGAAGTTACTATTGCATAAAATATGTTTTTGTCAATTTGAGGAAAGAAGTATCACTTTTTAGATTCCTCCTTCGTTGGAATGACAATTACACCAATTTTCAAATCTCCAAATTTCCAAATTTTCAAATCAAAAAAACATGAGTTGGTTTCAAAGAGTAAAAGAAGGAATAGTTACCAAAACTAAAGACAAAAAGGAAACTCCTGATGGTCTTTGGTATCAATGTTCACGGTGTAAAAAGCCAATATTAACCAAAGAATTTGAAGAAAATTGTTGGGTTTGTATTCATTGCGATTATCACGAAAAAATAGGGTCTGAAGAGTACTTCTCCATTTTATTTGATGAAAATAAATTTACAGAGTTAAACGAAAATATAATTTCAGCCGATCCTCTCAATTTCACCGATTCAAAACCATATCCCGAGCGTATAAAAGATTCGATGGCCAAGTCGGGTTTAAAAGATGCTGTGCGCTGTGCCACCGGAAAAATGAACGGACGGAAGTTAGTAGTAGCCTGCATGGATTTCAGTTTTATAGGCGGCTCCATGGGTAGTGTGGTAGGTGAAAAAATATCACGGGCTATAGATTACGGTCGCGAACATAAAATCCCGGTTTTGATTATTTCAAAATCAGGTGGAGCTCGAATGATGGAAGCTGCATTTTCATTGATGCAAATGGCCAAAACATCCGCCAAATTAGCTTTATTAGACAAAGAAGGTATTCCATACATTTCGCTCATGACCGACCCCACCACAGGTGGAGTAACCGCCTCGTATGCTATGCTGGGCGATTTAAATATTGCCGAACCTGAAGCACTTATAGGATTTGCCGGACCACGTGTTATCAAAGAAACCATTGGTAAAGATTTACCAAAAGGATTTCAGCGTGCTGAATTTTTGGTAGAAAAAGGATTTTTGGACTATATAGTAAATAGAAAAGAGTTAAAGCAAAATCTTACTACCCTATTCTCCATTATTTGGGATAAAAAAAGTAAGAAAAAGGAAATCGAAGAAATCCCTAACGAGAATTAAAAGTTTATCAGCAGGAATTTAGAATGATTAAAATCAAAAAATAAATACCCTATCAAACCGAGTAAATAATTAATTTCGCAACCAATAATTATTAAAAATAAAAAACATGAATTTTCCAGCCAACCTAAAATACACCGAAGACCACGAGTGGGTAAAAGTAGAAGGTGATTTAGCCACCATTGGTATTACTGAATTTGCACAAGGCGAATTGGGTGATATTGTTTTTGTAGAAATAGAAACTGTTGGACAGTCTTTAAATGCTCACGAAATTTTCGGTACGGTAGAAGCTGTAAAAACAGTATCTGACTTATTTTTACCGGTAAGTGGTGAAATAATTGAAAAAAATGAAGGATTGGATAATGACCCTCAAAATGTGAACGAAGATCCATACGGAAAAGGCTGGATGATAAAAGTAAAAATGAGCAACCCATCTGAGGTTGATGCGCTTCTATCGGCAGATGATTATGCTGCCATAGCTGGATAAAAACATTAAATACATTTTTTAAAGGATCAGATTATTAAATCTGGTCCTTTTTTGTTTTGGGTAATAAAATAATCCCTTATCGTTTAAAAATATAAGTATCCAAACTGTATTTTCCCGGACCGGCAATAAGCACCGTTACATAACAAGCCAAAAAGAGAAACGAGGTTTCTCCGTCACCAAATATTTCTCCATTGTGTGCATCAAATGCGGCTACAAGCATAGCCACTACCATTGGTATTACAGCTGCCCGGCTAAATAAACCTGCTACTAATAAAATAGCACAAAAAAATTCGGCACCTACCACAAGGGCTAGTGATATTTCACCACTTAAACCCATAAAACTCATAAAGTCTTCTGATTTTTCACTAAAGTGCATAAGCTTTTTAAACCCATGTGGAATCATAAGAGAAGCAGAAACCAAGCGAAGAATTAATAAGGCACTGTTTATTCCGTTATCATTAAGTTTTGGGGAGAGAAGTCGTTTTAACATTCATCAAAAATAAAATAGAAAGCAGTAATCTTTAAGTTAAATTATTTATTTTCAAAAAAGAGAATTGTAGGAAAGAGTTAAGTTACTTTTGAATACGTTATTTTAAAAACAAGCTGAATCTTATTCATTTTTATGATTAAAAAATCGCAGATGACTTTTATCAGTTTTATACAAATTAGATTATAAAGGATAAAAAGGTATTTATATAATTAATACATTTGTGCCATGTTATTAAAAAAGTAAAACAATAATTTACACATCTTAAACATAAAAAATAATCATGAAAAAATTGACATTTATTGCAACCCTTTTTACAGCTGTAATCTTCGCTTCGTGTGGAGGGGATTCGGGAAAAGCCGCCGAAGAGCAAACTATAGAAACTGCAAATGCTGACCCAGAATCGTATGACCCAAAAAGAGGGCAAGGTAAATTTACCGCTGAACTTTTAGCCTTAACCGACAAATTGGATGAAACCAAAGCAAAAGCAGGGGAAGCTGTTTCCTTAGTAAAATGTACTTCCTGCCACAAAATGACGGATGAAAAATTAGTGGGTCCAGGATGGAAAAGTGTTACTACACGCCGTGCTCCTGAGTGGATTATGAACTTTATCACCAATCCTGACCCAATGCTTGACAAAGACCCTGAAGCTCAAGCTATGTTAGAACTTTGCTTGGTGAGAATGCCTAACCAAAATTTGGCTGATGAAGAGGCTCGTAACCTCCTGGAATTTATGAGAAAGAATGACGGTTTAAAATAATTTTTATTACTCAAATAAATATTTATATGAAAAATAAATCAATCCTAGTTGCATTGGCTGCCTTAGCCTTAACAACTGCCTTACAATCCTGTAAGCCTAAAGATTCAAGCAATGCTGTAAGTGGCGATGCTGCACAAAAAGTTTATGTAGCACCAGGCAAGTACGATGAAATTTATAACTTCGTGAGCGGTGGTTTCAGTGGCCAAATGAGTTGCTACGGAATACCATCCGGCCGTTTATTACGTGTTATTCCGGTATTTTCGGTAGATCCGGAAAAAGGTTGGGGATATAGTGAAGAAACAAAACCAATGTTAAACACCTCTCACGGTTTTGTTCCATGGGACGATTTACATCATACTCAATTATCTAAAACTAATGGTGAAGCTGATGGCCGCTGGGTTTTTGGTAATGCAAATAATACACCTCGTGTAGCGCGTATCGATCTAAAAACCTTTAGAACCGCTGAAATTATTGAGTTACCAAACAGTGGTGGAAATCACTCTTCTCCATTTATCACTGAAAATACAGAGTATGTAGTAGCAGGAACTCGTTTTAGCGTTCCTCCGGATGATGCCAATGGCGATGTTCCTATTAATAGTTATAAAGAAAATTTTAAAGGAACCATCAGCTTTATCAGCGTAGGCAAAGAAGATGGCAAAATGGACATTGCTTTTCAGATTCAGTGCCCAGGTGTTAACTTTGACTTGAGCCGTGCCGGTAAAGGTGTATCTCATGGCTGGTTCTTTTTCTCTTGCTACAATACAGAACAAGCCAATACTTTATTAGAAGTAAATGCTTCACAAAAAGACAAAGACTTTGTAATGGCAGTAAACTGGAAAAAAGCTGAGGAATACCTAAAAGCAGATAAAGGCAGAAAACAAACCGTTAGGTATGCTCACAATACATACAGCGAAAAAACACATACTGCTACTTCCGAAATTAAAACTGAAGTAATTGTACTTGATTCAAAAACCTTAAAAGATATTTGCTACTTTATTCCTTGTCCAAAATCGCCACATGGTTGTGATGTTTCTCCAACAGGTGAATACATTGTGGCAAGTGGCAAATTAGCTTCTGTTATTCCTGTATTTAGCTTTGATAAAATGATTAAAGCTATTGCAGCTAAAAGTTTTGATGGTGAATTTGATGGTATTCCTGTTATTAAATACGAATCAGCATTATACGGTGAGGTTAAAAAGCCAGGTTTAGGACCATTACACACCGAATTTGATGACAATGGAAATGCTTATACTTCAATGTTTGTTTCATCCGAAGTTGTTAAATGGAATCTTAAAGACCTTAAAGTATTAGACAGAGCTCCTACATTTTATTCTATTGGTCACTTGTGTGTAGTAGGTGGCGACACCAAAAAACCATACGGTAAATACTTAATAGCTTATAACAAAATCACGAAAGATCGTTATTTACCAACCGGTCCTGAGTTATCGCAAAGTGCTCAATTGTTTGACATAGGCGGTGATAAAATGAAATTAATTTTAGACTTCCCAACCATTGGAGAGCCTCACTATGCTCAAGCTATTGTAGCGGATGTTATCAAAAAGAACTCTTTAAAAATGTTTAAAATTGAAGATAACAGTCACCCATACGTGGCCAAAGGTGAAAAAGAAACTAAGGTGGTAAGAGAAGGAAATAAAGTTCATGTGTATATGACAGCCATTCGGTCGCATTTAACTCCTGATAATATTGAAGGAATAAAAATGGGTGACGAGGTATATTTCCATGTAACAAACCTTGAGCAAGATTGGGATGTACCACATGGCTTTGCTATTAAAGGAGCAGATAATGCTGAATTATTAGTGATGCCTGGTGAAACTCAAACCTTGAAATGGATTCCTACAAGAGTTGGAATTTCTCCAATGTATTGCACAGATTTTTGTAGTGCATTGCATCAGGAAATGACAGGTTATGTTAGAGTTTCACCTGCAGGAAGTAATGTTCCAATTTCTTATGGAACAGGTGTAACTCCGGCAACAGCTCCGGCCAAATAATTAAAATTAGCTAATATTAATAAAGGGAGCAGAGATTTAAATTAATCTGCTCCCTTTTTATTTAATTCCCAATAAAATAATTATGAAAAGCACTGAAAACAAACTTGGAACCCTATCAAAGGTATTGCTTATAGTAGCCGCTGCATTACTTGTAACTTCTATTTTTACACCTATTTGGCGCATTGAACTGGATGCTCCGCAATATCCAGAAGGGTTGGCTTTACTTATTTATGCAAACAAATTAGCCGGTGATGTAGACATTATCAATGGGCTGAACCATTACATAGGAATGAAAACATTACATGCTGAAGAATTTATTGAATTCACCGTTTTACCATATATCATAGGCTTTTATGCCTTATTTTCATTCTTGGTTGTTTTTATTAATAAAAAGAAAGCTCTTTACATTTTGTTTGCAGCTTTCGTGCTTTTTGGCATAGTAGCAATGGTAGATTTTTGGAGATGGGAATACAATTATGGTCATAACTTAGACCCCAGCGCTGCTATTATTGTTCCAGGAATGGCCTACCAACCTCCGTTAATAGGATTTAAACAGCTTCTTAATTTTGGAGCATACTCTATACCCGATTTAGGTGGATGGCTTTTTATTGCCAGCGGTTTATTAATGGGTATTTCATTTACCGTTGAATCCAAAATTCTAAAAAGATTTAAAAAAGCAAAAGGCATTACCCCTATTTTGGTGGTTTCATTTTTAGCTCTTTCTTCATGCATTAATCCAAAATCAGAACCTATAAAACTAAATAAAGATAAATGCGACAATTGCGGGATGACTATAACTGACCCTAAATTTGCCGCCGAATTGGTTACAAAAAAAGGAAGAGTTTATAAATACGACGATCTGAAATGTATGCTGAACTACAGAAAAGACAACTTGGCTAAATTGGAGGCTGCACAATATTACGTTTCCAATTTTTTAGCTGACAATGGCTTGCTATCCATAGAAACCGTATTTTTGATAAAAGGTGAGGAATTAAATAGCCCGATGGGCGGAAATATGGCTGCCTTTAATAATAAAACTACCGCTTATGAATATGCCACAAAATACAAGGCGACCTTGGTAAACTGGACTACATTGACAAACTAAGTGAAGGTTAAATTTTTAACATTTTTTTTTCTCATTCTTTCTCAATTTGCTCATTCCAAAGTTTTGGAGGTTGGGCAAAATAAATCGTTCAAAAAAATTAAAGACGCATTGGCACAAGCCATCAATGGCGACACAATCCTTATACACCAAGGTATTTACAAAGAAGGGAATATTATAGTAGATAAGGAAGTAACGTTAATTGGAAAAAACTGGCCAATTTTAGATGGTCAAAAGAAATATGAGATACTTTCTATAAAATCCAACAATACGGTAATCACAGGGTTTAGGGTTGAAAACTCAGGATACGCTACCTTAGACGACCCTGGAGCTATAAAAGTTTATGAAGCCAATCATGTAACGGTTTGTGATAATATTTTGGACGACAATTTTTTTGGCATTTATCTGCAATATTGCAAAAACACTGTTGTAAAAAACAACCGAATAAAAGCTTATGGTGTAGAAGAGCAACAAATTGGAAACGGTATTCATTGCTGGAAAAGCGATAGCCTTCAAATTATTGGAAACAGAATTTCGGGCCATCGCGATGGTATCTATTTTGAATTTGTAACCAACTCGGTTATTTGGCGAAATATCTCAACAAAAAATATAAGGTATGGACTGCATTTCATGTTTTCAAACAACGATGCTTATATCACAAATGTTTTCAAAAATAATGGTGCAGGAGTGGCGGTTATGTTTACAAAAAATGTAACCATGATTAATAACACCTTTGAAGAAAATTGGGGAGATGCCTCCTATGGCTTATTCTTAAAGGAAATATCCGACAGCTATATTTTTGGAAACACGTTTATTCGAAACACATCCGGTATTCATATGGAAGGAACCAGCCGCATAAAGGTTGAAAAAAATGTGTTTGAATCCAACGGATGGGGAATGAAGATACAAGCCAGTTGTATGGAAAATGAAGTGGTAACCAATAATTTTATAGCCAACACATTTGACATAAGCACAAACGGTTCGTTGGTTTTAAACACCTTTAACGGCAACTATTGGGATAAGTATGATGGATATGACTTAGACCGCAATCACATTGGTGATGTGCCTTACCATCCGCTCAGTTTGTTTTCGGTAATTGTTGAAAATAATCCACCTGCAATGCTTTTATTTCGCAGTTTTATGGTAACCTTGCTTGATAAATCCGAAAAAATGATACCCAGTTTAACCCCCGATAATTTTATTGATAACACCCCCCTGATGCACTCTGTGGATTTATGATTGAAATAAATAATCTATCAAAAAATTTCGCACGACTTAAAGTTCTGAATAATGTTAGTCTAAGTTGCAACCAAGGGGAATGTATCGCCCTTATTGGTCCTAATGGTTGTGGGAAAACAACGCTTATCAAAAGTATTTTGGGCATGGTTATTCCTACCGAGGGAACCATAAAATTTAAAGACACGTTTATTACCAATAATTTTGAGTATAGAAATCATATAGGCTATATGCCGCAAATCGGCCGCTATCCTGATAATATGTCCATAGGACAAATATTGGATATGATTAAGGAGCTCCGAAAATCAGATATACCGATCGATGAAGACCTGTTTCATCAGTTTAAACTAAAGGATATACTTAACAAAAAAATGCGAACCCTTTCAGGAGGTACTACCCAAAAAGTAAGTGCAACCCTGGCATTTTTGTTTAATCCCGATGTGCTTATTTTAGATGAGCCTACGGCAGGACTTGACCCTTTAGCCTCCGAAATATTAAAAGAAAAGATTATTGCCGAAAAAAAGAAAGGTAAATTAATACTCATTACTTCGCATTTACTCAGTGAACTGGATGACTTGGTTACCCAAATTATTTTTATGCAAGATGGAAACGTGCAGTTTCACAAAACCGTAGACGAGCTAAAATCATCCACCGGTGAGGAAAAAATTTCGAAAGCCATTGCTCACATACTAAAAAACAATACGCATGAATAGGATAGGGAAGTTTATTGTTTTAGATATTCTGAAAAATAAAATTGTATTGGTTTATACTTTAATACTGGCCATACTTTCTTGGAGTGTATTTAGTTTGGAAGATAACAGTACCAAGGGATTGCTCACTTTACTAAATGTAATTTTGCTAACAGTACCTTTAGTATCTGTTATCTTTTCTACCATATATATTTACAATAGCTCCGAGTTTATTGAACTCTTGTTAAGCCAACCCATTCGCAGGAGTAAAATTTGGTTCAGCCTTTTTTTCGGATTATCCATTTCCTTATTGCTGGCTTTTTTTATTGGAGCAGGTATTCCCATTTTATTTTATGCTCCATCAGATGTAGGAATTATGATGCTTTTGGTTGGTATTTTTATTACGGTAGTTTTTGTAGCTATTGCTTTTTTAAGTTCCATTGCCACCCGCGATAAGGCCAAAGGTATAGGTATTGCCATTTTGCTATGGATGTTTTTTGCCTTGTTGTTTGACGGGGTCGTTTTGTTTTTAATTTTCCAATTTGCCGATTACCCTATCGAAAAAATAATGGTAGGCATTACGGCTCTTAATCCCATTGATTTAGCCCGAATATTAATCCTCCTTCATTTGGATGTATCAGCCATGATGGGTTATACCGGGGCTATTTTCAAAAACTTTTTTGGTAATCAGGTTGGTATTATTGCTGCCTTTACTATTTTGCTTCTGTGGGTTGCCGTTCCGTTTTTAATTTCTTTACGAAAATTCAGAAAGAAAGATTTGTAGAAGTTGGATTTAATTTGTCGAACCTCAAAAGTCCTACCAAATCAATTAATACGAAAGCTTTGGTGTGATTAGTCGTGCGTTAGGTTGCCAAAAATGCGGGCCGCGACCCGGATTTGCGGGAGGAAGCATATTTTTTGCTTGAAATGCAAAGCATTAGCAAACGCCTAAAAAATTAACATAAACGAGTGAGCATTTTTTGGTTCTTTTTCATCAAGGAAAAAGAACGTTAACTCAATAATATATAAACATATTGAACTGATATGCTTTCTTCTTTTATCTCTCTCCTTTTTTAGTTCACTGATTTGCTGTTTATTTTTTATAGGTTTTCATGAACCTCGTTCCTCGGTTTGTTTGCCCAAAAAAGGAGCAAAAAAAGGCACCAACAAAACCAACTGCAAAATTTTAATATAAATTACTCGTTAGGTTAAGAAGTAGTTATGAAAATTTTGCAGTTCGCTCTTTTTATAAGTAATCTATGTTTATTTTCAAAGGTCTTATGCAATGCTTCGCATGTGTTGGATCCCAGCCGCACCCATGCGGATGATGCCATTCGGACTATATTTTCTCTTAAATGTAAAATTAACTTTTGAGCTTCGACCAGTTTAGGGTACTTTATTTCTTCCGTCCCACAAATCGTATCACCGAACCTGTTCCGTTATGAAACAATCCTTCACTCAATTCAATTTCCTTTTCTTCCAGTTCCAAAATTTCATAATTTTCAAAATCCGATTTTATCTCATCTATAGAAAATAACATGGCCAGTTCTTTTGGTCCGCCAACATTTTCATTTTTTGCTAGGTAGTCAAGGTGCTTTTTGCTAAAAGCTTCAAAAATCAGAACCCCGCCTTTTCGCAAATAGGTGTTGAGGGTTTTATGCAATGATGATTTGATGTCGGCCGGAAAATGAGCATAAATAAGGGCTATGGCATCAAAATGTTCGGGTTTATAATTTAAGGTGTGCAGTTCGCCAACTTCATAATGTATAGTTACACTATTGGCTTCGGCTAGTTTTAAAGCTTTATTTTTCCCTTCTATACTAATATCAAATGCTGAAACTTCAAAACCTATCTTGGCTGCAAATACTGCATTGCGGCCTTCCCCCTCTGCTGCAAAAAGGATTTTCCCTGCGGGCAGTTTTTCAATTTGTTTCATTAAATATGCATTGGGGAGTACACCATACGCAAACTCATCCTTGCTGTAGCGTTCATTCCACCGGTCGGTCCATGATTCATTCATTGTTGATGTATTTTAGTCTTTTGTTAAGTTGTCTATATATTTTTCAAGTTTTTCCATATTCTGTTTCTGTCCTTCATCGGCTTTACGGGCTTTTACCACTGTATGCTTCCCATTTTTAGTACAACGCTATAATTTCTTTAAAAATACTTCGGATGGGGCAGTATGCACCTTCTGGCACATGCATGGTTAAGTTCCATTCAACTCCTTCCTTCACCTCCATTTTATGAATGGTGGTGGTAAACCCAGTTGGTCCCCACCAATTGAGGATATGATTAGGATTCGTCCAAACCTCACATATAAGCCCTATGGAAATCTTAAATATTTCAATGGTTCGAAGGGTTCTGTTTTGGGTTTCTGTTTGCATTTTGAACTATTTGTATAGTGAATATTTATATAAACTTATAAATATCCTGAATTTTAAAGTTACTAGGATAAAGAATAAAAACACTTATTATTTATTTGCTGCTAAGGTAATTAATATTACATATCCTAGATCAAAACCAGCCACCGGATTGCAAAAAGCTTTAAAATTTTACTACAAAAAAAAGAGGTTCCTTACCCGAAAAACCCCTTCTTAAACTTAAAAAAACGTTTCTGAAAAATAACTTACTTTTAATTTATTGTGGTAATAACACTTCGTCTATTACATGTATCATTCCGTTGGATGCTTTGATGGAAGCCAAAATATGGGCTTTGCCATTTATTACCGGTTTCCCGTCAACCATTGTAATTTTAATATTACCGCCGTTTACCTGGCCATAGGTTTGGCCTTCGGCTAAATTTTCGGCATTTAATACCCCTACAAAAACATGGTATTGCAAAATATCGATTAAGGCATCTTTTTTCTCAGGTTTCAATAATCCTCCTACGGTTCCGGCAGGTAATTTATCAAAAGCGGCATTGGTAGGAGCAAACACTGTAAATGGTCCGGCATTACTCAGGGCATCCACAAGTTCGGCTGCTTTTACAGCCGTCACCAAGGTGGTGTGGTCTATACTGCTCAGGGCCACCTGCACTGCATTGGGGTTAGATACGTCATCTTGAACTCCTGATTGCCCTGTAACGGTTTCGGTGCCGGATGTTTTGGATTCTTCGGTTGTTGAATCGCCCTTGGGGCCGCAGCTTACTATACTAAGAATGCCTGCGATAAATAGGAACTTAAATGATGATTTCATGGTATTTAGTTTAAATATTGATGCAAAGAAATACACATGTAATCTATTATTATATGACGAAAATCATGTTTTAATAAAAAAAGACAAAAATATCCGAATATGATTATTGTGGTATATTTGCAGGGCATTTATAACAAAAAGGTTATTTAAAAATAAATACATGAGAAATAGTTCTACGCATACCTTCCACATTCCGGTTATGGGGTTGGCTTTTACAATTGACACGCCTGTTAAAGTTGCCAAGTTTGGCATTTCCTCCGTTATTTCCATTATAGAAGACCAACTTATTGAACAAATGAGAAAGGTAATATGCAAAAATGAAAATCTGAGTTATATTGAAATTCCGGTAACAGAAGACGATAACAGGGCAAAACGGATTACAGCCTATATAAATTTAATGAATACTGTTGTAAACCGCCAAATTGAGGATATCAAGAAAGAAGACTTTGAAACAGGCGCTACTATTAAACAATATTTTGAAATGTTGCCCGATGACTCCGAAACCAGACAGCTTTATAACACTATGCTGCTAAGCACTGGTGAAGAAAAACACATTCTGCAGCATAAATTAAAAGAATTAATAGTGGCCGGTTCTATAGATGTGAACATTATGACCAAATTGGACAAAGCCAATTATGATACAGATGGGAATGAATTGCCTACAGAATATTCGGATGCCATGGCTGCATTGCGGGGCTATGCTAATAGCGATGTAAAATCGTCCATTATTTTTTCTGCCGGTTTAAACCCCCGATTATACGCCTATTGCGAAGCCTTCAAAGATTTTTATCCCAATGAAGAAGGGGTAATTAATAAAAAAATAATTTTAAAGGTTAGCGATTATCGTTCGGCATTGATACAAGGAAAATACTTAGCCAAAAAAGGGCTGTGGGTTTCCGAGTTCAGAATTGAATCAGGAATCAACTGCGGTGGTCATGCCTTTATTTCAAACGGAACCCCGCTTGGTCCGATTTTAGAAGACTTTAAAAATAAGCGAACCGAACTGTTTGAAGAACTGTATACCGATTGCTCTAACGCCATTAATCTATTGGGAAAACTGCCATTTAAAACAAAACCCATATTAAAAATTACGGCACAAGGCGGTATAGGAACTGCAGGTGAGAACGAGTTTATGATGGATTATTATGACTTGGATGCCACCGGATGGGGAAGTCCATTTTTACTGGTTCCCGAAGCCACCAACGTGGATGATGAAACCTTAACAAAATTAGTAGAAGCTAAAAAAGACGACTATTACCTGAGTAATGCCTCGCCTTTAGGTGTTCCGTTTAATAACCTTAAAAATACCACCTCCGACCAACAGCGCATGGCCAGGATATTGAAAAACAGACCCGGAAGCCCGTGCTATAAGAAGTTTCTTTCCATGAACAAAGAATTTACAGATAAACCCATTTGCACAGCCTCCCGCGAATATCAAAACCTAAAAATAAAGCAACTGAAAGCCGATATAACCGACGACGTAGAATTGGCCAAAGAAATTGAAAAGGTAATTGAAAAAGACTGCTTGTGTGAAGGATTAGGGGCCTCAGCTCTATTGAAAAATGATGCAGAATTATCACACAAATTAAGTGCAGTTACCATTTGCCCCGGGCCCAATTTAGCTTATTTTTCAGGGGTTTTCTCGCTACGCCAAATGGTAGATCATATTTATGGCCGGGTAAATGTTTTAAATAAATTGCACCGCCCCAATGTATTTGTCAATGAGCTTCAACTTTATATTGATTATTATAAAAAGGAACTCTCAAAAAAGATAGTTTCTATTTCCAATAAGGAACAATCGTATTTCATCACCTTTAAAGACAATCTGTTGAAAGGAATTGACTATTATAATTCAAAATGCAATGAGATTCACAAAAAAGGAACGGATGCCTGCGATCAGATGACCAAACAACTTAATGAATTTAGAAATTTACTCCAATCCTATTCCATTGAAGATTTGCTTGCCAAAGAGCCGATGTTTAAAGCAAATAATTAATAAAATTAGCATTTGATGAGAGAACTAACTATAACTCAAAAAATTCTTGAACTGAAAAAAGAAAAGAATGCTATTATACTGGCCCATTACTATCAGGAACCCGCTATTCAGGATATAGCCGATTTTGTAGGGGATAGTTTGGGATTATCCATTGAAGCGGCTAAAACCAATGCGGATATTATTGTATTTGCCGGTGTTTATTTCATGGCCGAAACAGCAAAAATTTTAAACCCTGCCAAAAAAGTCCTCTTACCCGATTTGAATGCAGGTTGTTCATTAGCCGATTCATGTCCATCTGATGCTTTTGAAAATTTCATTCATTTGCACCCCAACCATACAGTAATTACCTATGTAAACTGTTCGGCTGAGGTAAAAGCACTAAGCGATATTATTTGCACATCCGCCAATGCCAAAAAGTTGATTGAATCTCTGCCAAAAGAGGAACCAATCGTATTTGGTCCTGATAAAAATTTGGGAAAATACCTGATAAATGAAACCGGCAGAGAGCTGGTTTTGTGGCAAGGAGCTTGCATGGTTCACGAGGCTTTTTCGGTTGACAAACTAAAAGCTTTATCAAAACAATTTCCTAATGCTGATATCGTAGCACACCCCGAATCAGAAACTCCGATTTTGGAAATGGCAAATTACATTGGCTCTACCAGCGGCATGATTAATTACATAAAAAATAGCGATTGCCCTGAATTTATTATAGCCACCGAGGCCGGAATCCTTTATCAAATGAAGAAGGAAGTGCCCGGAAAATTACTGATACCGGCACCTGCGGTAGAGAACAATACCTGTGCTTGCAGTGAGTGTCCGTATATGAAAATGAATACATTAGAAAAACTTTACCGTTGCCTAAGAGACGAAACCCCCGAGGTAAACGTACCTGAAATTACACGGAAAAAAGCACTGATACCTTTAAGACGAATGCTTGAAATTTCTGCCTAAACCATGCATAAAAGCGATATACTGATAATAGGTTCCGGAATTGCCGGACTTTCATTTGCGCTTCACATAGCTAAAGAACGACCCGATTTATCTATTTGCATACTTGCCAAAGCTGATAAAGCCGAAAGCAACACACGCTATGCCCAAGGGGGTATAGCGGTGGTATTGAATAAACTTACCGATTCGTTTCAGCAACATATTGACGACACCCTAAAGGCAGGTGGTGGACTTTGCAATAAGAGTGTGGTAGAAATGGTGGTAAAAAAAGCCCCCGAACGCCTGAAAGAATTGATTGAGTGGGGTGTTGAATTTGACAAAAAAGAGAATGGGAAATTTTCTGCCGGATTGGAAGGTGGGCATTCACAAGCTCGCATACTGCACCATCAGGATACCACAGGTTTAGAAATTGAAAAAAAACTGCTTCTTTACAGCCGTCAGTTTCCAAATGTTAAAATTTTTCAACATCATTTTGCTTTGGATTTAATAACCGATACTAACCATTCCGTTTGTTATGGAGCCACGGTTTTAAATCAAAAAGACCATACCATTGACATATTTACCTCGCGAGTAACCATACTGGCAACCGGTGGTTCAGGTCAGGTTTATAAAACCACAACCAACCCAACGGTTTCAACCGGCGATGGCGTTGCTATGGCTTATAGAGCCAATGTGGCTATAGAAAATATGCAGTTTATCCAGTTTCATCCCACAGCATTTTACCAAAAAGGCCAGTCACCTTCTTTTTTAATTTCGGAAGCCGTAAGAGGATTTGGAGCTACTTTGGTAAATAAAAAAGGGCAGCGATTTTTATTTGATTATGACACACGAGGCGAACTGGCTACACGTGATATTATTTCAGAAGCCATTTATACCGAACTGAAAAAATCGGGAGAAGAGCATGTATTTATGGATTGCCGACATCTTGACCTTACCAATTTCAAAACCCATTTTCCTAATATTTATAGCTACTGCCTTAAGGTAGGAATAGATATAAGCAACGATTGGATACCGGTGGCTCCGGCAGCTCATTACCAATGCGGGGGTATTGCGGTTAATAAAAAAGCACAAACCTCTATACCAAATTTATATGCCTGTGGCGAATGCTCTTGCAGCGGGTTACATGGTTCAAACCGTTTGGCTTCCAACTCCTTGCTTGAAGCGGTGGTTTTTGCAAATGAAGCCGGCTTGCATGTATTACAAACCATTGATACTTTTGAACAACCAACAAATTTTGAAATCGAATCCGTTCGGGAACAAACAGTAGATTCAAAACGAATAAACGAAATTAAAAATGAAATACAAACCTTGATGATACAAAAAGCAGGTATTGTAAAAATCCAAACCAATTTGCAAGAAGCCCGGCAAAGACTTATTAAAATTGAAAACATAATATTTTCAGAATTTAAGGGCAATGCGCCTCATACTGATTTATGGGAACTTAAAAATTTACTGGCCGTGGCAAAACTTATTGTAAGCCAGTCGCTTCAATACATTACCAAAAAAGAAACTTTAACAAAACATAACAAACAATTATATCATTCACTATGAAACATACAATAAACAAACATTCGTGGGCTGAGCCTTACAAAATGAAAATGGTTGAATTATTGAAAATGACAACCAGACAGCAACGGATAAAAGCAATTAAAAAAGCCGGATACAATACATTTTTACTGAAATCGGAAGATGTATATATCGATCTGCTGACCGACAGTGGCACCAACTCCATGAGCGACCGCCAATGGGGTGCTTTTATGACCGGTGACGAGGCTTATGCAGGAAGTAAAAGTTATTACAAACTGGAAGCTGCCATTCAAAAATATTACGGTTATAAATACATTGTACCTACCCACCAGGGAAGGGCTGCCGAAAATATTTTATCAAAAATCTTAATCAAAAAAGGCGACATCATTCCGGGCAATATGTACTTTACAACTACCCGTTTACATCAGGAATTGGCGGGAGGCATTTTTGCTGATATTATTATTGACGAAGCTCATGAACCGCTTAATGATCATCCGTTTAAAGGCAATGTAGACTTAGCTAAGTTATATAAACTGGTAAAAGAACATGGGGCTTCAAAAATTCCTTATGTAAGTTTGGCTACCAATGTAAACTTAGCCGGAGGTCAGCCTGTAAGCATGGCCAATTTGAAAGAATTGCGTGCCTACACCAGCCAACACAAAATCAGAATAATACACGACATGACCCGCGTGGCTGAAAATGCTTACTTCATTCAACAACGCGAAGAAGGGTATGATAAGAAAACCATTAAAGAAATAGTTTTTGAAATTTGCTCACTTACTGACGGAGCCACAATGAGTGCTAAAAAAGATGCTTTGGTTAATATTGGCGGATTTATGGCTACCAACGAGTGGGATGTTTTTGAAGAAGCTAGAAATTTAGTGGTGGTGTATGAAGGGTTACACACCTACGGAGGTTTGGCAGGTCGCGACATGGAAGCCATTGCTGTAGGAATAGCCGAGAGCTTGGATGATAATCACCAGCGTGCCAGAGTTGGGCAAGTAGAATATTTGGGACATAGAATGATGGAATATGGTGTTCCCATAGTGAAACCCATTGGCGGACACGGCATATTTGTTGATGCCAAAGCATTTTTACCTCACCTTACTCAAGACCAGTTTCCGGCACAAACTTTGGCTGCCGAAATGTATATTGATTCTGGTGTTCGAACAATGGAACGAGGCATTGTATCGGCAGGAAGAAAAGCCAACGGTGAAAATTATTACCCTCAACTTGAACTCGTTAGATTTACCATTCCTCGGCGGGTTTATACTCAGGCTCATATGGATGTAATTGCCGAATCGGCCGCAAATGTGTACGACAAACGAAAATCCATAAAAGGATTAAAAATGGTTTACGAACCAAAATACTTACGTTTTTTTCAGGCTAAATTTCAAAAGATGTAATTTTTAAAATCATTCTGTATGAAACCGATTCATCTGTTTTTTTCACTTTGCTTTTTATTCCTGATTTATACTCTTTCCATTTATTTAACTCCTTTAACGGTAGCCAAAATGTCAACTATTGATTCCGAAAAAGCTGTTTCTGGGCGCATTGTCTGGCAAAAATACAATTGCCAGAGTTGCCATCAATTGTATGGATTGGGAGGATATTTGGGTCCCGACTTAACCAACGTAGTATCCAATCCTAAAAAGGGAGAAAGGATGATAAAGCAAATACTGAAATACGGGGTAAAACAAATGCCATGTTATAACATGCCGAATGACGACTATAAATGCCTTATTGAGTTTCTAAAATCAGTAGATGCCAGCGGATTAGCAGATCCACGCAAGTATACTATTTCAAAAACAGGAATGATTAATCAGAAATGAAAAGGACAAACTTATCCATCGGCAAACTTTTTTTATTAACTGCATTGGTTATGCTTTTATTGGGTTTAATCTTTGGCGTATTATCAACCATTAGTTATTTGGTTCCCGATTTTTTAAAGGATACGTTAGGTTTTACAACCCTAAGGCCATTGCATGTTTCATCTGCAGTATTTTGGATTATACTTGGTGCCACAGGATGTGTGTATTGCTGCTTGCAATTTTATACAGATAAAGAATTAAGCAACTTTGCCGACCTAACACAATGGGTACTTTGGATAATAGCACTGGCAGGTATTTTTAATTCCTATTTTACTAAAAGCTTTGGAGGAAGAGAGTATTGGGAGTTTAATCCAATATGGGCACTTCCAATTACCATTGCTTGGATTATTTTTTTGGTGAATTTTGTAAAAATTTCAAAAAAGATAAAGGATTGGCCAGTCTATATTTGGATGTGGCTAACTGGAATTATTTTCTTCCTCTTCACCTTTATCGAAAACTACCTTTGGATATTTTCATATTTCCGCGAACATTTTGTAACTGATATGACCATACAATGGAAAGTCAACGGTTCGTTAGTTGGTTCATGGAATCAGATTCTTTATGGAACCGCTTTCTTTTTGATGGATAAATTTGAAAACAACAAGCACGTTGGCCGCAGCAAACTGGCGTTTGGTATGTTTTTTTTAGGGTTATTTAATTTAATGTTTAACTGGGGACATCATATTTATACACTACCTACAGAGCAATATATTCGGTATGTTGGGTATATAGTAAGCATGACTGAATGGATATTTTTTGTGCGAATACTTTACACATGGAAACAAACCGTTAGTGATGTTCAAAAACACTACCATTATTTTCCATACCGATTTATAATAGCCGCTGATATTTGGGTTTTCATTAACATGGGACAAGCTATTTTAATGTCAATTCCAGCCATAAATTTATACACTCATGGCACACATATTACGGTATCTCATGCTATGGGTACCACAATTGGCATCAACAGTATGATTATTTTTGCCGCCTGCTTTGAGTTCTTCGATTTTAAAAGAGAAACCAGTAAAATAGTAACCAACCTTTCTACCCTATCTTTCTGGTTTTTACAATTCAGTTTGTTGATTTTTTGGTTATCCTTAATTATGGCCGGCATTAAAAAGAGTATTTGGCAAATGAGTGAAAATCAATCCAGTTATTCTAAAATGATGGTTAGTTTAACCCCATATTTTACTACATTTTTTGTGGCAGGTCTAGGCCTCCTAATTTCATTTACCATTTTGGCTATCGTTTTGATAAAAACCTACTGGAAAAACAGGTTTATCATTCATTTAAAGTAATTTATTATAACCAAAGTCAATCATAAGAATAGTAATTATTATCCTAATTTTGAGCATACAATAGCATATGATTTTTACAAAGGCTAGTGAGTACGGAATTAAGGCCGCGGTGTATATAGCCCAGCAGTCAATAGGTAACAAGAGGGTGGGATTAAAAACCATTGCCAAAGAAATAGATTCACCGGAAGCCTTTACGGCTAAAATTTTGCAAACCTTGGTTAAGGACCGAATTATAAAATCCACCCAGGGACCTAAAGGTGGCTTTCATTTAGAAACGGAAACTCTAAGCAATGTCAGACTGCTCGATATTGTAATTTCATTAGAGGGACCAATTAAAAATAATGCTTGTGTTTTGGGGTTAAAAGAATGCTCGGCCACAAAGCCTTGTCCCATTCATCATAAGTTTAAGGCCATAAACAAGGAATTGATAAAAATGCTTAGTGAAACCACCTTAGATGAAATGTCGAATAGTGTGATAAATGGTTTTACATTTCTTAAATATCAAAATATAGATTAATTAAGACTTTTACTACGAAGCCTAGCTATTCTGTAGGTTGCCATAAGCAAATCCAAACATAAACTTTGGACTATATTTGCCAACCAATTGGTTTTTCACAAATGACTGTCACACTTATTCTCCTTGTTTTTATTGTTGGCTACATAGCCATTGCTTTTGAGCATCCTTTAAACCTGAATAAAGCCGCATCAGCATTGATGACAGCAGTGGTCTGCTGGACTATTTATATTTTACAAAGTCAGTCCTCGCATTTGGTGAATGAGGAATTGCTTCATAGCCTTGGTGAAATTGCCTCCATTCTGTTTTTTCTGCTGGGTGCCATGACCATTGTAGAACTTATAGATTCTCACAATGGGTTTGAAATACTGACTCAAAAAATAAAAACCAACAGCAAGCAAAAATTACTGTTTATGATAACTGTAATTACATTTTTCCTTTCAGCCTTGCTGGATAACTTAACCACGGCAATTGTAATGACCTCGCTTTGTTCAAAACTGCTCACCGAAAAGGAAGACAGATTGTGGTTTGCAGGTATAATTGTAATTGCTGCTAATGCCGGTGGGGCTTGGTCGCCACTAGGCGACGTAACCACTACCATGCTTTGGATTGGAGGACAAATAACAGCCCTTAATATTATGAAGCAATTAATACTGCCAAGTCTTGCAGCTGCTTTAATCCCCGCAATTATCATTGCTTATCGTTTTAAAGGCAAAAAATTAACTGTACCGGCATTATCATCTATTTCGGAGCAAGAAAAAAAAGAAGGCCGTATTATTTTGATAGTAGGTATTGGATTACTCATTTTTGTGCCAATTTTTAAAACCCTTACACATTTGCCCCCTATTATGGGAATGTTATTGGCATTAGGATTAATGTGGGTAATAACCACTCTAATTCATAAGCGCAAACAACCTGAAGATGCAAAAAAATACACGGTTGCAAATGCTTTACAAAAAGTAGATACACCCAGTATTTTATTTTTTTTGGGAATATTGTTGGCTGTTTCAGCCTTGCAATCTGTTGGTGTATTAAAAGAACTGGCAACGGTGCTTAGCACCACTTTAAAAAATGATTACTTAATCGGTACCGCTTTGGGAGTGCTTTCAGCCATAGTGGATAATGTGCCATTGGTAGCAGCTTCGCAAGGCATGTATGATTTAACCACCTACCCTACCGATCATCCGTTTTGGGAATTTTTGGCTCTTACCACCGGAACGGGCGGAAGTGCTATTATTATTGGCTCGGCAGCTGGTGTGGCCGTTATGGGTATTGAACAGATTAATTTTATGTGGTACCTTAAAAAAATCAGTTTTGTGGCTTTACTCGGTTTTGGAGCCGGGAT
Source organism: Chitinophaga pinensis (assembly GCA_945897885.1). GTDB lineage: Bacteria > Bacteroidota > Bacteroidia > NS11-12g > UBA9320 > JABWCE01. The sequence goes on along the minus strand of CAMDGU010000028.1, from coordinate 16,774 downwards.
TTCAGTGTTCCTATTGCAAGTGTGGCTGAGTCACTAATATTTAAGATAGTTTGGCTTAAATTTTAATTCCCGAAACTCAGCATATCCATTCCGTCAAAGTTGCCCGAACTCATTAACAACAATACATCTTTTCCTTTAAGGCTGGATTGAATTGTTTCCTGCAATTGAGCATTGTCGTTTATAACCATTACGCCACCAAACTGTTCGCTTACAAAATCAGGACTCAGCATTTTCATTTTTTTAAGTTCAAATACATGACTGTTGTAATACACAATGGCTGTATTTAGCCCCTTCATAGCATCTTTATATTCCTTTAAAAAATCGGCATTAAGGCTGCTAAAAGTATGAAGCTCAAAAACTCCGACGATATTAAAACCGTCAAATTGTTCAATAGCTGCTTTTACTGTTGCTTTAAGCTTTGATGGTGAATGGGCAAAATCGCGATAAATTTTTAAAGTTTTCGCGTCTCTAATTTTTTCAAGCCTTTTGGCAGCACCGGTAAACGTAAAAATGGCCTTCCAAAAATCAGGCTCGCTAACTCCTATAGTTTTGCAAGCCATCATGGCTGCTTGAAGGTTTAACAAATTATGTTTTCCAAATACTTCCAGCGGATAATCTACTCCATTTTTATGAATAGTTGTTGTGCCGTTTTCAATAGTATGTTCGGGTACATCATAAGGCAAAGCTTTGCAGCTGGCTTGAGTAGCTAACTTTACCAAATCTTTGTCTTCATTGCAATAGATTAATGTTCCGCCCGGTTCTATGCTGTCAATAAAAATTTTAAACTGCTCTACATAAAATTCATAAGTAGGAAATACATTGATATGATCCCAGGCTATGCCAGTAAGTATGGCTGTATGCGGCTTATACCAATGGAACTTTGGTTTTAAATCCAATGCCGATGTTAAATATTCATCCCCCTCAATTACAATAACAGGGGCATGGCTCAGTTTTACCATGCGTTCAAAACCCTCCAATTGTGAACCTACCAAATAATCAAACTCAATATTTTTATGGTTTAGTACATGCATAATCATAGCCGTGGTGCTGGTTTTTCCATGGCTGCCACCTACTACAATGCGGGTTTTATTTTTACTGTGCTCATACACATATTCAGGAAATGAATAAATTTTTAAATCCAGTGACTTTGCTTTAATCAACTCCGGATTTTCAGCCCTGGCATGCATTCCCAATATTATAAAGTCAATATCTGGGGTAATTCGGTTCTCATCCCAACCAAATGTTTCGGGTAATAACCCTTTATCTTTAAGCCTTGAAAGGGCCGGCTCAAAAATTTCATCGTCGCTGCCTGAAACCTCATAACCCATGCTGTGCAAGGCCAAAGCCATATTGTGCATTACAGCTCCGCCTATCGAAATAAAATGTACCCGCATTGGGCGAAATTAGGAAGAATAATTTGAAGAACAGGAGATGAAATGCTTAAAACAAACACTAAATTTTTTTGAATAAACATGATACTTTTATTTTAATACTGATTGGATTTAATGAAATTCGTGATTCAAATAAAAAACAATGGCTGAAAATGTTAAAGAATATTCCAATGGTGAAATCACCATTGTATGGAAACCGGATACGTGTATTCATTCTGCTTTATGTTTCAAGGGTTTACCGCAGGTGTTTGACCCCAGAGAAAGACTATGGATTAGGGAGCACAATGCTAATACCCAATCCATCATCCATCAAATAAATCAATGCCCAAGAAAGGCCCTAAGTTTTTATTACAACGAGAAGGAAAAATAGCTAAAAAAGGAACCTTCCATTTCCGTTTAATAAATTTCATTGTAGTAATTTAGAGGCGTTGGAATCGTTATTACAAAATTTTTGTGAAGCACCTGAAAACAGGCTAAATGTACTAGCCGAATTAATAACTCTTTTGCGACCTGCAGAAGCTTCTGACGCTTTAGCTGCCAACAAAAATTTACTGGGACTTATAAATGTTCTGGACAAGAACAGTCAGCTAAAAAATGACTTTTCACGCGAATTATCGGGATTTATAAGCAATCTTAATACCCGTCAAATACTTACCGAGAACGGTATTTTACCTCCCACGGCTTTTCAAAAAGAACTAAAAAACAGAATTGGCCGAAGGATTTTGCCACCTTTGCTTGAAAAAAATTCGCTCGAATATGTTTTTGATAAACTATTTAACTTAAGAAGTGACGGAAACTGGCTTTCGGTTTTAGATAAACACCTATTGCATCAAGTAGTTGATTTGCTTTGGAGCAATGCCAATTCAGAAACAGAAGAAACCTTAGATGTTCAACTCATCGCCTCCCTTGAAATTATAACAAATCGTATTTGCAACCTTGGGCATGATCCTCAAGTTATTGGGATGGTTCCGGATTTCAATAATCTGCAATCCCCATTTTTTATGTTAAATGATTATACCGACGAAATAATTAAGCGTAAAAAAAACAAACTCACCGATTCCATTGAAGCTATTTTTGATGAAATAAAAAAGCTGCACCGACAAATTGATTTTTTTACTGCCATGGCTCGCCGCAACAGGGCAAAATTTGGTATCACTTTAGGAATTACCTACAAATTACAGCGGATGCACCAGCTAAATAATCGCCTTATTTTATTAATCAATTGCCTTGATAAGCGTGGTGACTTTAAAATTCCTGTAACAAAGTTGTTTATTGAATTGGTAACATGGCATAGTCGGAGGTATAGTTTATCTCAAATAATAAATGATAATTTAGGTGTATTGGCTCATCAAATTACCGAACACAACAGTAAATCAGGCGAACGCTATATCACAAGCAATAGAAGTGAATATTGGGAACTATTTCGCTCAGCTTGCGGAGCAGGTTTGGTAGTTGGATTTTTGGTGGTTTTTAAAACCCTGATTTATTACCTGCATGCCCCCCCTTTTTTAACCACTTTACTTTATTCATTGAATTACGCCATTGGCTTTGTTGCCATATACTTATTGAGATTTACATTGGCCACCAAGCAGCCTGCCATGACAGCCTCTACTCTGAGCCATGCCTTACAAACAGCTCAAAAAGGAGGTGATTTTTCAAAATTTGCCTCATTGGTGGCTAAAGTATCCCGTTCACAAACCATTGCTTTTACAGGCAACGTTATTGTAGCTTTCCCTATAAGCTATTGTGTTTCGGCATTATATTTTTACTTTACAGGCAACCATATTATGGACCCAGATAAGGCCATTCATTCCGTTCATGACCAAAATCCTTTTATAAGTTTGGCTCTTTTGCATGCTTCCATTGCCGGGTTTTATTTGTTTCTATCAGGTATAATTGCAGGCTACACCGAAAACCTGAGTGTGTATTATAAATTACCCGAACGTATAGAAAGGCAGCCTTTTTTAAGAAGAAATTTTTCCAAAGTAAAGCTTCAAAAAATCAGTCAATTTTTTAGAGTTCATGCCGGACCCATCTCCGGTAATATTTCGTTAGGATTTTTTTTAGGTAGCACCTTTGTTATAGGTAGATTTTTAGGATTAAATATCGATATCCGTCACATTACTTTTTCGGCAGGCACATTTGGTGTGGCATTGGCAGGGCTTGATAATATTCTAACATTAGCCGATTGGATTTTTACCCTTATAGGAATCATTTTAATAGGAGGATTTAACTTTTTAATAAGCTTTATAATGTCATTGTTTGTTGCCCTTAGGTCACGCAGTATTAGTTTTACCAAAATACCGGAAGTATTGGCTGCTATTGGCAAAATATGGCGCAAGAACAAGCGACAGTTTTTTATTCCTGTAAAGGAAGAAAAAGTTTGATTATTCAGTCAGAAAAAAATCCTGCAAAACCAAATTTAGACCACTTTTTTCAACCGTTCCACTACCTCAAATGCAGCAGGACATATAGCCACATTTTGAATGGTAAGATGGTTTATTTGATAAATTTTTTTGCGATTGGTATGCGGAAATTCGCGGCAGGCCTTTGGTCGGTATTCATAAACCGAACAATAATTATCATGGCCTAAAAACGGGCAAGGCATGGACTTAAAAATAGTGTCATTATCTTCATCTACTCTTAAATACATTTCCATAAACTTTCCCGGTTTCATTTTTAAATGGGCCGCTAACGTTTCAATATCTTTTGGTAATAACAAAGGACCGGTGGTTCGGCAACAATTGCCACATTGCAAACAATCGGTTTCTTCAAATACGGTTTCGTGAATTTCCTCTACTATTTGATCCAGTTTTTTAGGAGGCTTTTGTTTAAGTTTCGCCAAAAACACAGAAGTTTCTTTGTGTTTAGCGGCAGCTTTTATTTTTAGCTGGGCAATGTTCACATGGCAAAAATATTATTTCTTGGGAAAAAATTTAGGCAATTTTGGGCTATTCTTTGAGTTTTTTTAAATAATGTTAGAAGAATGGATTCCCCTCTTGAGAGGGGTCAGGGGTGTGTTTTTTTTTTCTTCAAAATCCAATATCCATCCTTCAATTGACCTTAAAACATTACTAATATCAAACTTTACATCTCCATCAGCAAATCTCAAAAAAGAAATTCCTAAACCTTCAATTTCTTTTTGCATTTGAATATCCAATTGAATTTTATACCCTAAATCATGACTGTTTCCATCTATTTCAATGGCTAATTCCAATTCATGGCAAAAAAAATCCATTACATAGTTTAAAATTGGTTTTTGCCGATGAAAATCGTATCCCAACATTTTTTTCCCTTTGAGTTGATTCCATAATAAAACCTCAGAAAGTGTGCTGTTGTTTCTTAAGTTTCTTGCAACCTGTGTTAGTTTTGGATTGTATGGATATATTTTTCTTCGTTCCATATTTTTATATAACACACCCCTAACCCCTCTCAAGAGGGGAATTCTCTTCGACAATCTTTTGAAATAATCGAATAATCTTCATCATCACAAAAATTTTAGACATACTACTCCATCCTCTCAAAAGCCCCGGCATCAGGCTTAGTATCGCGAAGTTTATCAGTGTAATCTTTAAGAATTGGGGGACTTACTATAAATCCGATATCTCTTGCCTGAGATAATGTATCCAGATCAAAACGGTCTTTTGTATGGTCCTTAAATTTAAAATTTTTGGTTAACACATTCTGCGTTCCGGCTTGAAGAAGTGATGTATTGGTACTTTTAAAAAGAGAACCCAAAAGTGTAAGTTCAACAGGTTCTTTGGTATCAATATCCAACGCTATTTCATCCGATACATCGCCATAGGTAATGGAGTTAAGAAAAGTAAACTTAATAGGATACGTTTCAATTACTCTTCCGTAATTATCACGCAAACGATTGGTAACTGCCAAAGCAGGGTCATTTCCTCCTCCAAAATCACAATATCCTGAAATGGTAACATGCCTTAAATCATAATCTCCGCCTTTGAATGTATAAAGACATGCTGAACCACAATTGGCCAAAACGCTGTTTTCAATATACACCTTGGAACGATTTCCAACCACGGCATACGATGAAATATTTTGAATACAAGTATTAAAAACTTTAACCAATGGTTGCCCATCAACCGACGACGAATCCATAAAAATACCATAGGAGGCATTTTTTATTCGGGCATATTTAATGGTATTATTTTTAGCCGGCCAGCCAAATCGCAAGCCAAACCACTGTCCGGGAATATTAAAATATTTAAACACCGAAAACTTATCAGAGTATTTATCAGAAGTTCTGTCTCCCTCAAATGTTACCGGTTCGGTTGCTGTTCCTTCTATTATTAAAGTCCCCTCGGTGTATAAAGTAGAATATGGAGCAAAATACACTTTTACCCCTTCTTTTATAGTTAATGTAACCCCCGGTTTCACATAGAAATAATCATAAACAACGTAAGGTTTAGTTTTATCAGCCCATACCATATCTTTTTCTATAGAATCTCGGATATGATAAATAGCATCCTGCCCCCAGGCTAACAATTGCACATTTTGAAAATTTCCGTTGGTTAAAAAAACGATGGAATCGCGAATTATTAAAGCATTTCCTGTGGGGTCAAGGTTTGGATTTGCATAAGCTTCAACAAATACAAAAATGCTATCCCCTCCTCTTATCTCTATATCATCAAAGCGGATACCGGGTTCGCCATCTACATTTAATCTGAATGGCGATTTGACACCACCAGCCAAAAAAAGTGAGGTTTTAATCTTCTCCTTTTTATTTGGATTTCTCACCACAAACTGCCTGTTTACCGATTTGGGTGTTCCAACATAAAGCTGTGATAGAATAGTATCAAAAAGAATGGTATCATTACTAAAATTCAATTTATCACCCGTATTGGTAGTAAATTTTTCAGGTTTGCACCCAACTATATAGGCTACAAACAAAAAAGCGATTATGATTCTGTTAAAATTCAAATGAGGATGCAAATCAAATTATAAATAATGAATTAATTGTCGGTGCTATTTAATATTTAGGCGTTTGAGTTTTAATCTTTTCAACCATATTGGTTTGTTCAGTTATGAAATCTTCATAAAGTTTAACTTGCGGTTTGGCTTCATTTTGATATTTCTCAATAAAGGCAAGTGTTTTAACAAGTTTCAAAACCCGGTGATAATCGGATAAAACCACATCATTTTTGGTAATGGTTTTCAAATTATTTGAAAGTGCCAAGGTTTTAGAATTATAATTTTCAGCACTTTTGGTGATTAAACTTAACATTTTTCTTTTTAAGGCTGAATCAGAAATTTCATTCATGACATCCGTTGCATCCTTGTAATATTCTTTTGATTTATTGTTGTAGTCATTAAAATCATCTTCCAGTTTTTCCTGTTTGTTTTGTAAATTTCTAAGTTCCGATTCCAAAATCTTTAACTCGGGCGATTCGTTTACAATTTCCTGATAGTATTTGTCTACCAAATTATACCTCCCTTTTCCATAGGAAAATTTTGAACTTGAGCTAGCTGAAAGTACTATGAAGAATAGAATTGCCAGCGAAATACCAATAGTTGTAAATTTAATTTTTTGATTCATGTTGGTTGAATTTTTAAGTAATAACGAAACTAGTTTTTATAAATTGTCAAAATACAGGTTTCATCGTTCGACCCATAAAATCATTCTACATAAAGTACCAATCCTTTCAAGTATTCAGTTTCAGGATGAAACAAATTAACAGGATGATCGGCCGGTTGGGTAAGCTGGTGCAAAATTCTTACAGTTCGGCCACTTTGTGCCGCTGCTGAAAACACGGCCGTTCTAAAAATATCTTTGGTAATAACCTGCGAACACGAAAATGTAAAAATTATTCCACCAGGCTTAATGGTATCAAAAGCTAATTTATTCAATCTTCTATAAGCTTCACGTGCGTTTGCCAATGCTCCTTGGTGCTTGGCAAATGCAGGTGGGTCGAGTACCATTATATCATAATCCAAAGGCAATTGTTTAAAAAATTCAAACGCATCGGCCGTTATTCCCTCATGCTTTCCTTTATAATTATTTAAAGCAATGTTAGCATTGGCTTGCTCCACAGCTTTGGCCGAAACATCAATGGTATGAACCTCACTGGCTCCGCCACCCAAGGCATACACAGAAAATCCGCCGGTATAACCAAAAAGGTTCATTACATTTTTTCCTTTACTATACTTTTCCAGCAAAAAACGATTGTCTCTTTGGTCGATAAAAAATCCTGTCTTTTGTCCTTCCAAAATATCAACCTTAAATTTATGGCCATTTTCCATCACCCCGGTTTCACCTACTTCACCAAATAATACTTTTTTTAAATCGCCTGTGTTTTCTTTCTGTTTTAGCGTTTGATCGCCCTTTGTAAAAATTCCAACCAATGATTTTCCCCATACTTTTTTTAAAGCTTCTGCAATTTCACCCACCTGACGAAGCATCCCAATGGAGTGAGTTTGCACTACCAATGTGTTATTGTAATTATCAATTACCAAACCCGGACAATGGTCTCCTTCACCATGAAAAACCCTGAAAACATTCGTGTTTTTGTCTCCAAGCAAGCCAATTGCTTTTCGCAAGGCAACAGCTTCTGTTAGTCTCCTAACCCAAAATTCAATATTTATCGGTTCATCTTTAAAGGTCAGAATTCGAACCATAATAGAGCCATTTTGATAATGGCCCCGGGCTATAAATTTTTTATCCGACGTTAAAACTTCAACCACATCTCCATCTTCAGGATTCCCTTCCTTGTATTGGATGGCACCGCTGAAAACCCATAAGTGAAAACGGTTTAACGACTTTTCCTTACCAGGTTTTAAAAATATTTTTATGCTCATTTTAGTAAGCCACAAAATAAGGCATTAATTGGATAAAGGATATTAAAAATCAGCCTAATCCTTTCCATAAAAATTATTTAATGGTTTACCTTTATCAAAAAAAATTATGGGAATGCCAGGTGGATCAGAATGGATCCTTATTTTTATAGTAGTGCTTTTACTTTTTGGTGGTAAAAAAATTCCGGAACTTATGAAAGGATTGGGTTCAGGAATAAGGGAATTTAACAATGCTAAGAACGATGTGAAAGATAAAATTCGTGAAGGCATGGAAGAACCAAAGGAACCCAAAAAGACATCTGACGATAAATAGGGAACCCACATTCTACTATTACTTAGGGGTGTTTTATATATGTATTATTCTTAAAGTGTATTCTATAAATTACCCCACATTCTTAAAAGCAAATTATCTTGGACTCAATTAATTATATTTGAGGTCCAACGTAAATCTGGAATTCTGAAAACTAATTCAACAATTTCAATTAAAATTGATTGATTTAAAAAATCTTCAGGTTAATGTTGTTATGTATGGGTAGTCAGTGTCTATGACTTATGTGTAGATGGATTTGGTATGGGAGGGTCTAGTTCTTCAGAGCCTTGTGATGGTTATGGTGTATGCGAAGAAGAGTACGGAGAAGATTCCACGAATTGCGCTGATTGCTCATCAAATAATACTGTGAACGGTAAAATTTCTGGAAGAAAGGAGCTATTTATTGTAGATCTCAAATCGGTTAAGGATGTTCTTGATAAGAACTCAAGTTCACATCCAACTGAAGATTTTCAAGAAAAACATTTACAATTTAAGTACGATATATTAGCGGCCTATGCTATAATTGATGCTTCAACTGTTTCATCAAGAGGAAATCCTCATAAAAAGGTAGACCTGCTTAACTTGGATGACGGACCTTGCAGAAGAATGGAAGCCTCATGGGACGCATCTGCTTGGGGTGCCAACTGTGATATTAAAAGATTTAAAACAAAAAGCAATGGCAACTCCTCATGTAATAGAGGAATAGAAAATAAATTTAAGAATGCCGATAGGCTTATATTTCAAAATTATAATCACTTGGCGGAAAATGTATATTTAATTCTTTATGAGTACGATGGAGGTATTGGACACAAAGACCATAGCATACATGATATTGACGGAATTATCCCATCAAGCACCAACACTGAATTAAGAGAAAGAGCCCGTCAAAAAGCTTGGACTTCTGGTGTTGTAGGAGGAATAAATACTGAAATATTAAAAATAAAGGCACCTGGAATTAGCCCAACGTCTAATGGATGGATAGCAACTACTAAAACTATAAACGGAAGGGGAAGAAATGGTTTTACAAAAACTTTCCAACTTGATGGTGAAATGGAAATCACTTTAGGTTTTTTTGATTAATCTGCTAATCCTTAATATCAAAAAGTTATGTTAAATTATAGAAAAGCACTTGGTTTTAAAGTTTGTCTATTATGCTTGTGTATTATTTTACAATTTATTCATGGCTGCAAGGAATCATTCATTACTACTTTAAATGTCTCTATTAATTCAGGAATTCAAAAACTTAAAGTAAACCCATGTATTGTACTTCTTAAATTAAATAGTGTGGAAGACAAAATTATCACCTCAAGCAGTATTATTGATACAATTTGGACAGATTCATTTGGTTTTGCAAAAGTAGTTTTAGGATTACAACCACTTAATAAGAAAGAATATTATTCAGTGGAACTTATAGAAAGCAGATGGCAACTACCTTTAAAAGAAGAACATAGAATAATTGAAGGTATAGATAATATTGCTGGTTTTGGAATCAAACCAAAATGGCGGAGGCTTATAACATTAGAAGATTCAGCGGGTAAATACGAATTAGAAACTTATGAATGTTATAACTCACTTACCCAAACTTACAAGGAGTTTGAAAAATTTGATTCCGTTCCCAAGTTTCAGCAACATATTTTAACTGCCAGTGCACCTTCATACTGTTATATTTTCATTAACCTTCTTGTTCATTCTAGGGCAACTAAAGAAAAGAAGCTTATTAAAAAAGTTTATCCTTCCGAAACCAATCCCAACATATGGTTAAAATATTGAAATATATTATAGCCTATATTACGTTCTTCGCAGGTTATAACACTTTAGCTTCATCAACAAAAACTCATGATTCAACTTTTAGGATTTCTTCAAAAATAGAGTCATCTTGGCAAATGGAATTTGCAATATCTAAAGCTAGATTTAATATAAATTCAATGGCTTTAAGATTTAATAAAGGTTATTCACTTTATAATAAGAGATTCTATTTCGGTATTGGAACAGGTATAATGGAAACACGTCCAAAACAAGGTTATATTTATTATTATCCTTATTTAAGTTACCCTATTTTTCTTAGGTTTTCATACATTCCATTCAGAAAACATACTCAGACCTATATTTTTTCTGACCTTCAAACTCTCATTGAACATAAAAAATGGGGAGGCCAAAATAAGCCAATTGGATACCGAGTAGGCTTTGGTGAAAAAATTAAGCTCAAAAAAAACGACATCCTGTGCAGTTTATCATATGGGTATGGAATATCTCGCTATACCTACAATTACAATAAAATAGGATTAAGTGATTGGTACATTAATCATCGAATTGAATTTCTTGTTGGTTTTCAATTTCACTAAATTTTCAATTTTTTTATATCATGGTAGGAGTTTTGTTTCATATTAAGATTATGAATTTAGTATCTTGCTATCAATTCTGTGGTCTAAGAATAGCCAAACTTAAACATCCTTATTTCTTAAGGCATAAAAGCATATATTTCGTGAGTGAAAAAGTTTAATTTTGCAAAAAAATCATGATGAATTCAACACTTTTATTTGGAATGCCCGGTGGGTCGGAATGGATATTAATTTTTATCGTAGTTCTGTTACTTTTTGGTGGTAAAAAAATTCCGGAACTTATGCGTGGTTTAGGTTCAGGTATTCGTGAATTTAACAATGCCAAAAACGATGTGAAAGATAAAATACGTGAAGGCATGAACGAAGAACCAAAGGATATTAAAAAACCTACAGACGAAAAATAGTTCGGATTTGAGTTACCCAAAAGGATTTAACATTATACAACCTGAGGTTGCTTCGGGCAAGTATTCTTGTACCGATTTGGCACGTTTTTATTTGTCAAATATTGAAGCCAATAGGCATCTCAATGCTTTTTTGGAAGTATACAAGGATGAAACATTGCAAAAAGCTGCTGAGCTGGACCTGCGGATAAATAGCGGAGACAAAGTTGGTAAGCTGGCAGGAATGTTCATTGGCCTCAAAGACAACATCTGCTATAAAAATCATAAAGTTTCAGCCTCCAGCAAAATTTTAGAAGGGTTTGAATCCTTATATTCAGCTACAGTTACCGAACGCCTTTTAGCTGAAGATGCAATAATCATTGGCCGATTAAACTGTGACGAATTTGCCATGGGAGCTTCTAACGAAAACTCTGCTTACGGCCCGGTTCTTAATGCTCAAGATAATACCAAAGTTTCAGGAGGATCATCGGGTGGAGCAGCAGTAGCTGTTCAAGCCAATCTTTGCACCGCAACTTTAGGTTCTGATACAGGTGGGTCGGTAAGACAGCCTGCCGCTTTTACAGGGAACTTTGGGATAAAACCAACTTACGGGCGAATAAGCCGTTATGGTTTGTTGCCTTATGCTTCATCGTTTGACCAAATAGGGCCCGTTACCTCAACAATACAAGATATGGCTTTGTTGATGGAAATTATTTCAGGGGATGACGGAATGGACGCTACCGCTTCCGACAAACCCATAGAAACGTATTCAAACTTTTCAGCAATAAAACCCAAAACCAGAATTGCATATCTCGAAAATTATGTGAATGCAGACGGGGTGCAGCCTGAGATTAAAAACAAAACTTTAGAAATTGTAGAACAACTGCGCAACGAAGGCCACACTGTTGAACCTGTAAGTTTTGATTTGTTAGATTATCTGGTACCTTGTTATTATGTTTTAACTACTGCTGAAGCATCCTCTAATCTTAGCCGCTATTCTGGAATTTTGTATGGTTACCGAAGCCCAAACAGCACCGATTTAGAATCAACCATAAAAAAATCAAGAAGTGAAGGATTTGGCGATGAAGTAAAACGCCGTATTATGGCCGGAACATTTGTTTTGAGTTCTGATTACTATGATGCTTATTATTCAAAAGCTCAAAAAGTAAGACGGGAAATAAGTGACCAAACCAAAGCATTATTTGCCAATTATGATTTTGTAATTAATCCAACCACTCCTACTACCGCCTTTGAATTAGGTGGTAAAATAACCGACCCAATTGCCATGTACCTTGCAGATATTTTTACAGTTCAAGCTCCGTTGGCAGGCAATCCCGCTATTAATATTCCGGCTGGAACAGATAATAATGGAATGCCAATAGGCGTTCAGGTAATGACCGATTTATTTAAGGAAAAAGAGATGTTGGATTTTGCTAAATATCTTACAGAATTGATAAATTAATATCTTGCTAAACCCATTAACCATAATTTGAAATTTAAAATACTACTTCTCATTCTCAGCCTTGGTTGTATTCCCTTTATTTCGCAAGGAAAAACCAATAATCTGTTTGATGATTACGATTCCATTGCCAAGAGAATTGTAAAAATTAAAACAACCGTTCCTATTGAGTATAATCAATATGTTCAACTGCATATCAATGAATTTTTAAAGAACGATTACTCTAAAACCAATACTTTATTGGGCAAAGGATTGTATCAGTTGCCCGAAATTGAAAAAATACTAAAGAAAAACCGCCTTCCCGGTGAACTTCGTTTTGTAGCTGTGGCGCTAAGTGGATTGGATTCAAGAAAAGTATCAAACGATGGAGGCTCGGGAATTTGGCAATTGAAATACCATGTGGCCAAAACCTATGGTTTAAAAATAAATTCATACATAGATGAGCGCCGCGACCCAATAAAATCAACTGAGGCAGCTTCGAAATATTTTGAAGACCTTTATAAAATATATGAAGACTGGGACCTAACTATTGCTGCATTTTTTTCTTCACCTTTAGACGTAAACAAAGCCATTCGTCAAAGTGGTGGAAATTTGGAGTATTGGAAAATACACAGCTACTTGCCCGAAGAATATCAAAACACGGTTCCCCGATTTATTGCAAGCTTTTATTTGTTTACCCATTTCAGAGACCATAAACTATCTGCACAAGCATTTAAGTCCATCCAAACAGATACTGTCGCAATTAAAAATTGGACCACCTTTGAACAAATTGAAAAAGTAATGGCCATTGATATGGATTTTTTAAAGGATTACAACCCAATTTTCAAAAAATCAATTATTCCATACACCCCAAAAAAATACTACATCAGTATTCCATCTCATAAAACCAAAATCTTTCATCAATTACAAGATTCTTTATACGTATTTAAGGATAAAGAACCGGGATTAGTAACCATACCCGACAATCGCCCCAAACCAACTCAGCCTTCTGACAGCACTGACGGCGATTCAACCCAAACAGGGAGAGATGATGACGATGTAAAGCCCGAAACCAAACCAAAGCCAAAACCTCAAATAGAAAGTACCAAAGGATTGGCAATGCTTACCTATACTGTTAAAAGAGGGGATGGATTGGGTAGAATTGCCGATAAATATGATTGTACCATTACCGAAATAAAAAAATGGAACAAGCTTAAATCAAACACCATTATGCCGGGACAAAAATTAAAAATTTACGTCCCAAAATCTAAACTTAGCAAATACAAAAAGATCAGATAAACCTTAATGGAAAAGGAAAAAGCAAATGCAAAAGTTTCTCCCATTCAAATTTTTGGGGCTTTAATTCTTTTAAATCTTTTGCTGGCCATGGTGGTTGTTATTTTCCCTTCGGGAAAAATAGCTTTGGGAAAATACTCTCTGGATTTTGTTCCCTTAAAAAAAATATTTGAAAAAGAAGCTATTGTGGTGGTAGATGCCAAAAAAGTTATTGCAAATATTGAAACAGTAGATACTAATTTGGTAACGCTTGACAGCAAAACTCTGGCAAAAATTAAAAAAGAGAAAATAGAAGTACCTGAAGAAAAGCAAATTCAATATCCTGATAATACCCGCACAGCCATGTCTGCTTTTTTTAGAGCTTTGGCTGAACTCGAAAAACAAACGAGCCATATTCGAATCATTCATTATGGCGATTCGCAATTGGAAGGTGATAGAATAAGTGATTACCTAAGAAACCGATTGCAATTGCGATTTGGTGGCTGGGGACCTGGTATAATTTTACCTTATGATATTTCTAATTCGCGTATTTCTGTTCGACAAAGCGAAAGCAACAATTGGGTGAAATATGCCATTTATGGGAAAACTCAAAAACTAGCCAACGGCTATTACGGGATTGGTGCATCTTCTTATCGCTATGCCGGTGGTGTAGCTATTAAAACTGATGGAGGAGAAAAGAAAGAATCCATTAAAAAATTCTTAAAGAAAAAAATGGTTTCGGCTAACGATAGTGTATACTATGAAATAGATTCCAATAAATTTTTCTACGATAGCAATACCACAAAATCATCTCCTCTAAAAATGTCAGGAGGTGCCTGGATACGATTATTAAATGCTACCGGAAGTTATCCCAGAGTTAGACAATACAATAAACTAACCTTACTTTATTCGGCTGATGAAGCCTTTAATTTTAAATTAAAAGTAAATGATGGCCTTGAAATAAATGAATTTCTGCCGGCCACATCTGCCGCAGCAAAAACGTTTAACCTTGGTGATGTTACAACCGGAGTTAATCTAAATTTTACTGGCAAAAGCCCTTTCTTATATGGGGTTGCTTTAGATGGAAATACAGGAATAGCCGTAGATAATTTCCCGATGCGGGGAAGTTCTGCTTTGGGATTTGATGCCATTAATATTCCAATGCTTTCACAGCTTTACAGCCAAATGAATGTAAAACTTATTGTATTGCAATATGGTATTAATTTGGTGCCCGACCCAAAAACCAATTACGACTGGTATGCCAAAGCTTTTGGAAAACAAGTAGCAGCAATTAAAGCAGCATCGCCCAATGCATCTATCCTTATCATTGGCCCATCCGATATGAGCCGTAAAACTGCTTCAGGTTATGAATCCTATCCAAACGTTACCCTTATTCGCGATGCCATGAAAAAAGCTGCTTTTGACAATGGGTGTGCTTTTTGGGATTTGTACACTGCTATGGGTGGCCAAAACAGTATGAGCAGTTGGGTTAGCAATAAATTAGCTGCCAAAGATTTTACCCACTTTAGCACTGAAGGAGCCCGCTACGTTAGCGAAATGCTTTACAACACCTTGATGGATGAATATCAGGAGTATTTGAGAGAGATTGGAGCGATGCAGTAAGCTGTTTATCGGTCGACGAAGTTACTGCAAGACGAAAAAAATATCAAAACTAATAATGACCTTTTGCCGAATGGATTAAAATTTTATTGTCTTGAATTTCATAAACAAGACGATGTTCCTGATTAATCCGGCGTGACCATGAATTTATGAGGTAGAATTTAAGAGGCTCGGGTTTACCAATTCCCTCAAAAGGAGTTTTTTTAATGGATTCTATAAGCTGAGCTATTTTCTTAATGATTTGCTTGTTTCCCGTCTTTACCCAATAGTTTAAATCATCCTTGGCATCAGGCAAAAAAACTATTTCCATAACTCATTAAGTTCTTCTACAGTCATAACCGTTCCTTTTCCATCTTTATAATCTTGTCGGCTTTTTTGAATTTTAGCTACAAACTCTGGATTATAGGGTTTTTCCAGTTTCGTTTCTTTAAATTTAATTTTAAGAGCTTTCACCACAGCCTTTAGTGCATTTACTTGCTCGGTAGTGGTGGGGTAAGCGATAATTATATTTTCGGTGGTCATAATTTTTTAGTGTTTAAAAGGATTAACTGCCACAAATTTACAAAATCAATGATTAGGTTGTTTTAAAAAAATATAGGATGGGTGGTTTTGTTCGGTGAAGACACCGACCGATAAGGGAAAAACCAATTACGACTGGTATGCCAAAGCTTTTGGAAAAGAGGTAGCAGCAATTAAAGCAGCATCGCCCAATGCATCTATCCTTATCATTGGCCCATCCGATATGAGCCGCAAAACTGCTTCAGGTTATGAATCCTATCCAAACGTTCCCCTTATTCGCGATGCCATGAAAAAAGCTGCTTTTGACAATGGGTGTGCTTTTTGGGATTTGTACATTGCTATGGGTGGCCAAAACAGTATGAGCAGTTGGGTTAGCAATAAATTAGCTGCCAAAGATTTTACCCACTTTAGCACTGAAGGAGCCCGCTACGTTAGCGAAATGCTTTACAACACCTTGAGGGATGAATATCAGGAGTATTTGAGAGAGATTGGGGCGATTTAAAAAGGTTTAAAATTCCAACATTTCTATCAAATCCTTTATCACAACAATATCCTCCGGCATATTTTCAATTTTCACCGAATCGGGATTATAAAAAACACATTTAATTCCCAAATTATAAGCCCCTAAAATATCAGCTTCATAATTATCACCTATCATCACGCTATTTTCAATGCTCGCTCCTGCT